>JACPJY010000324.1 GCA_016187325.1 Rhodospirillales bacterium
AGCAGCGGCGGCACCGTCACCACCGCGCAATCCACCGGCAGGTCTTGGGCCGCGTCCGTCGCCACGAACAGGCTGCGCATGCGCCCGACGCCGGCGATGTCGACGCGATGCCTGATGCCGGCCGGCACCCACACGGCGCGTCCGGGCGGGATCACCCACACGCCGGCGGCGGTGGTCACCGTCATCACGCCCGAAATGCCGTGGATCAACTGGCTCTTCGGATGGCTGTGCCAGTCGATGCGGTGGCCCGGCGGGTAGTTGGTGGCGGTGGCGGCGACCGGCCGCGGCAGGTCGTGGACGCTCTCGATTTCCGGCGACAAGGCCATGGAATGTCACTTTCTCGATATTTATTGACATTATATCGCAAGACCGTCGGCAAAGTCAGGACTAAAAACACTCGAAACGCCTCTGGAGACCCCGCATGTACCGCCTCGACCGGCGCAGCGCGCGATTCCTGTTCCTGAACCTTGGTCACCTCTACGACCACCTGTTCATGCTGTTGTTCACCACCGTGGTGCTGGCCTTGGAGAAGGAACCCGCCTTTGCCGACAGCTACGCCACCCTGATCTCGCTGTCGGTCGCCGGCTTCGTCGCTTTCGGCGCCGGCTCGCTGCCGGCCGGTTGGCTCGGCGACCGCTGGAGCCGCCACGGCATGATGATCGTGTTTTTCATCGGCATCGGCCTCGCCTCGGTGATGACCGGATTGGCGGAAGGCCCGGTCGGGTTGGCAGTCGGGCTGACGGTGATCGGGCTGTTCGCCTCCATCTACCATCCGGTCGGCATCGCCATGGTGGTCGACAACGCCCGTACGTTGGGCAAGGAGCTCGGCGTCAACGGCGTGTTCGGCAACCTCGGTATCGCCTGCGCCGGCATCACGGCCGGCTTCCTGATCGACGCCTCCGGCTGGCGCGCCGCGTTCATCGTGCCGGGCATCGTTTCCATTCTCACCGGCGTCGCGTTCGCGCTGTTCTGCAAGGGCGAGCCGAAGGGTACCGGCGCGCGCGCTAAACGCACCGTCGAAGCAAGCCGCGCCGAGTTGAAGCGGGTGTTGGCCGTCGTCGTCGGCGCCGTCATGTGCGGCGGCATTATCTTCAACGCCACCACGGTCTCCATGCCGAAGGTGTTCGACGATCGACTGGGCGGGCTGGCGACGTCGACCACCGGTGTCGGCGGCTGGGTGTTCTTGGTGTTCACCGTCGCCGCCGTGGCGCAGGTGGTGGTCGGCCATCTGCTCGACCGTTATCCGCTGAAGCCGGTGTTCGTCGGCGTGGTGCTGTTCCAGGTGCCGCTGCTGGCGCTCGCCGCCGTCGCCACCGGCGGCAACATGGTGGTCGTCGCGGTCGCCATGATGCTGCTGGTATTCGGCCAGATTCCGATCACCGATACCATCGTTGCCCGCTACGCCGCGACCGAATGGCGGTCCCGCGTCTACGCCGTCAAGTTCCTGCTGTCGCTGACCGTCGCCGCGGCGGCGGTGCCGATGCTGGCGGTGGTGCACCACGCCACCGGCGGATTCTATTGGGTATTCATGATCCTGGCTGGGCTCGCGGCGGTGGTCACCGCGCTCGCCTTCGCCATGCCGTCGCGACGGCTGGTGCCGGTGGCGGCCGAATGATCCTTGAGTTCTGAGTGAAGCCGACTGCGGCCCCGGCCAAAAGTCGGGGCCGTTTTTTTTCGCGCCGATGGTTTAGCCGTCCACCGGGATGAAATCGTGCTCGCCGATTCCCTGCACGATCACGAACCGGCAGCGGCCGCCGTCCTTGCCGATCACCCGATGCGGCGTCCGCGCCGGAACGTCAAGGGTCTCGCCGGCCTTGAGCTCACGGTCTGCGTTCGGGGCCTTCATCTGCACCACCATCGGACCGTCGAGGCAGATGAAGGTGTCGGTGACTTCCGTGTGGTAGTGCCAGGGAACTTCTTTGCCGCGCTCGAGGGTCAGGATTTGCACGCGCAAGCCTCCGGTCTCGGCGATCATCCGCCGGTGCGAGGGCGCATACGGCAGGTCTTCGGGCTTGGTCATCGGGCGGCCGCTCCAAGGCTTTGCCGGAATATACGCCGAAATCCGAGAATCTAGAACTTCCCCTGTCGGCGCAGGATGCGCAGCGCCTCGGCGATGCAGCGGCAGTCGTTGACGCCCTGGTGTGCGGTTCCCGGTCGCGGGAAGCCCATGGCTTCCGGTAGGCCGCTGGAAAAGACGTGGCTGGTGTCGACATTGGTGGCGTCGCCGATCAGCTTGCGGGCGTTGCGGAAAAGCCCGTCGTTGAACGGGAAGGCGAGGCCGTTGAGGGCGCAGTTGCGCTGGATGACCTTGTAATCGGAGCCATAGGACCACACCGCTCGGACGCCGGCGAGGAACTGCACCAGCTGGTCGAGCGCCGTCTTGAAATCGACGCCTTCGGCGTCGAGGCGAGTTCGGGTGATGCCGGTAAGCCGGACGAAGTAGTCGCTGAGCGCGGGGTTGATGCGGGGCGTCACCAGCACGTCGAGGGCCGCGGTCTCGGCCAACGACGCGTCGTCCGTCAGCGTGATGGCGCCGATCTGGACGATCTCCATCTCCTCGCCGGGGCCCTGCCATTCGCGCCGCCGCGCCCCTTCCCACGAGGTCCACTCCAAGTCGAGGACGGCGATCAGGTCGCGGGCGGCCACAGGCGGCGACCCTAGCCCGCGGGAGCGCGGGCGGCGCGGCGCAGCCGGTCGTTGATGGCGCGGCCCAAGCCGACGTCCGGCACCGGCATCACCGCGATGGCGGTGAACGGCGGCCCGTCGACGGCGCGCAGCATGGCGAACAAGTTGGCGGCCGCCTCCTCGAGGTCGCCCGAGGCGCTGAGGTTGATGGCGTCTTCCGGCGCGCTCGGCCCAAATGCCAGCAACGCCTCGCCGGGACGCGCCGACCCGGCGTCGAGGCGGAGCGGCAGCTCTGGGGCGTAATGGCGCTCCAGCATCCCCGGCGACTTCGGTGCGCCGGCAGTACCGGGCAGGGCGAGCGGGCCGATCACGGACTCGATCTTTTCGGCGGCGACGCCGCCGGGGCGGAGCAGCACCGGCCGGCCGGCGGTGAGATCGACCACCGTCGATTCGACGCCGACGTGGCACGGGCCGCCGTCGAGGATCATCGTCGGGCCGCCCTGGTCGGGGCCGGGCAGCGAGAACACCACGTGGCCTGCCGCCGTCGGGCTGACGCGGCCGGCGCGGTTGGCGCTCGGCGCCGCGATCGGCACCCGCGCCGCGGCGAGCAGCGCACGGGCCACCGGATGACTCGGCACCCGCACGGCGACGGTGTCGAGGCCGGCGCTGACCAACAGCGAGATGCGTTCATCCTTGCGCGGCAGCACCACGGTCAGCGCCCCCGGCCAGAAAGCCTTGGCGAGCTTCTCGGCAATCGCGGTGAAGCGGACGGCGGCGCGCGCCGCCGCGACGTCGCCGACATGGACGATCAGCGGGTTGAAGCGGGGCCGGCCCTTGGCGGCGAACACCCGCGCTACCGCTTGGTCGTTGGTGGCGTCGGCACCGAGGCCGTAGACGGTTTCGGTCGGGAAGGCGACGAGCGCACCGTCGCGGATGGCGCGCGCGGCGGCGGCGATGTGTTCGGCGTCGGCGGGAACGATTGGGGTGCGCTCCGCGGTCACTTAAGGATCCCTGAAAAAAGTTCTTCGCTTCACCCAGTGTACTTTTTGTCAGTTAACACAAAGTGGATGGCAGGCTTGGAGCGGTCCCGGGTGTCGTCTCAAGCGCGGATTTGCCAACGAACACAACGCGGAAAAGTGCGCTTGGCCCCGACAGGATCGGGGCACGGGACTTTTTCGCGCGATTCACCTTTTGGCGGGTTTGCGGACGCCGGGCCCCTTGGCGACGAAGTGGGGGTTCTCGAACCCGGGCTTGCCGTAGGTCAGGTCCTTGCCCTGCAGGTCCTCGACGGTGCCGCCGGCGAAGCGCATCACCGCGTGGCCGGCGGCGGTGTCCCACTCCATGGTGCGGCCGAGGCGGGGATAGATGTCGGCCGCGCCTTCCGCGACGACGCAGAACTTGAGCGCGCTGCCGGCGCTCCGTTCGCTGGCGATCTTGTATTGGGCGAGATAGGCATCGACGTCGGGGCCGCGGTGCGAGCGGCTGACCATCGCCACCAGCCCGCCGGCCGGCGCCGTGCGGCATTTGATGACACGTTCGGGACCGTCGCCGTCCTGGGCGAACGAGCCGACGGCGGCGCCCCAGTAGGTCTTGCGGCTCACCGGCGCGTGCACGACGCCGAGCACCGGCCGACCGTTCTCGACGATCGCGATGTTGACGGTGAACTCGCCGTTCTTGCTGACGAATTCCTTGGTGCCGTCGAGCGGATCGACCAGCCAGAAGGCGCTGTCCTTGACCACCGGCGCCTTGCCGGCGGCGACGGCCTCCTCGCTGACGATCGGGAACTTGTCGGTGATGCCCTCGCGGATGGCGCGCAGGATCAGCGCCTCGGCGGCGCGGTCGGCTGCGGTGACCGGCGTGCGGTCGGCCTTCTGCTCGACCTTGAAGTCGGTTTTGTAGACCTTGAGGATCTCTTGACCGGCTCGCTTGGCGATGCCGCCGACTTGCTCCAACAGGCTCAGTCCGATGTTCAGCACCCGCGCACCTCCTTGCCGCCGCCGCAACCGGGGCGTGGCGGTTCCGATTGTCGCCGGAAGGGCAGGGTTGTCAATTGCGCATCGGGATTTGTGGGGTGAACGTCGCTCTCACGCGTCGCCGCGCCACGAGGCGGCCGCCTTGCCGAAATCGTCGTCGCCGATCTCGGCCGCCGCGAACCGCCACGCCTTGAAGCCCGGCGACCAGTGGTCTTTCGACAATCCGGCCTTGACCTTCAGGTGCTCGACGAACTTGCGGACGTCCGGCAACTGCTCCCACACCGACGGCAGGAACAGCGCGCGGCGGCGGTTGTCTTCGATCACCAGGCCGTCGGCGCCGGGCCTGAGCGCGGCCAGGAAGTCGGCCTCGCCCGCGAACGTCATCGGCGCCTGCGGGCTCAAGACGGAGATCGAAAGCCCGAGTCCGTCGAGCTCGTCGGCGGCCAGCGGCGGGAAGCGCGGGTCCCTGAAGGCGGCACGGAAGGCGTTCTCGGCCACGTCGTTGGCGAGCGGCCGGTAGGCTTCCGAGCTGCCGATACAGCCGCGGAGGCGGCCCGAGCGCTTCAGCGTCACGAACGCCGCGCCCGGCTTCTTGAGCTCGCCGTCGAGGCCATCGGCAGCGAGCGGCTTGCCGTGGTCGAGGCCGTTGAGGATCGATCGTCGGGCGAGGTCGAGCAGCGTGCCGCCGTGGCGGCGTAGCATTGCCTCGGTGGCGGCCAGGAAATCGGGGGAGGAAACCGGCGGCTTACCCTTGACTGTTCCCGGCGCGGCCTTGCGCACTGACACAGTCACCTTCGGCGCGCGCGCCGGCCGCGCGGCCGGCTTCGGTTCGACGAACATCCACGAGCCGTAGCCGACGACGTGGTCCTTGGAGCCGGCGGTGTCGCCGGAATTGCGCAGATCCAGCGTCGTCACTTGGAGCCCGCGGCGTTTCGCCGTTTCCAGGAGCCCGCCGACCGGATACCGACCGCAGGCGCCGTCGCGGGAGATCGCCGCCGGATTCAGGGTCTCGACGGCGCGGCAGGTGGCGGCGTCGATGCGCCGGGCGGCGTCGTAATCGAGGTAGTGGCTGAGGTCCGACGACACCACGATCACCGTCTCCGGGCCGCCCCACAGCGCATCGAGCACTTGGGCGACCTGTTGCGGATTCGCGTCGCCGACGACCAACGGCACGACGGCGAAATCGTCGAGCACCACCTGCAGGAACGGCAAGTGCACCTCGAGCGAATGTTCCAGCGCGTGGGCGGCGTCGAACACTTCGACCTGCGGCAGATCAAGGATCGTCGCCGCCGCGTTCTTGTCGACGGGCACGTCGCCGAGCGGCGTGCGGAAGTAATCGGCGCCGGAGAGCGCCAGCCCGCGCACCGGCACCCGGTGGCAGGGGCCGAGCAGGACGACGCGGGTGATGACGGCATGCGCCGGCTTCAGGCGCGCGTACGCCGAGGCGGCGATCGGCCCCGAATAGATGTAGCCGGCGTGCGGCGCGATGATCGCCTTCGGCACCGGGCCCGAATCGTCCCCGAGCGAGCGCTCGGCAACGGCGAGGTAGCGCCGCACCTGGGCGTCGAGTTCGGCGGTGTTGCCGGGGTAGAACTGACCGGCGACGGCGGCTTCCCGGACGGAAGGCATCGGGCGGCTCCTTGCCACGTCGTGATCGAAGAGGGTCTTGGTGGTCTAAGTAGTATTCCGGGGTAAGGCTGTAAAGGGCCGGCCGGCCCGCGCCCGCGTCAGCCGCGGCTGCCGGTCAGCTGGAAGGCGGCCCAGAAGAACGGATGCGGGTGCTTCTCCCGCGCCGCGATCTGGGCCCGCCGCAACGCCTCGCGGACGTCGGCGGAGCGCAGGTTAGCATAGAATCCGGCCATCAATTCGGTGGTGGCTTGGTCGGAGACCGGCCACAGGCTGGAGACGATGCTGCGCGCGCCGGCATACAGGAAGCCGCGGGTCAGCCCGACCACGTCGTCGCCGTTGCGCACCGCGCCGAGGCCCGTCTCGCAGGCGCTCAGCGTCACCAGATCCGCGTTGAGGTGCAGATCGTACAGCTCGCTCACCGTCAGCCGGCCGTCGTTGGCGGCGTCGGGGGCGAGCAATATGCCGGACTCCAGCGGCGCGTCGGAATCGAAGCGACCGTGGCTTGCCAAGTGCAGGATGCGGAATTCCTGGCCCGCCTTCTTGATCGCGGTCTCGGATGCGTTGTCGCGAAGCAGCACCAGCGAGTCCGGCCACTTGCGGCCGATCTCGCGGGCTTCCGTTTCGGCGCCCGGAAGGTCGAACCGGCGGTCGCCGAGGTTCGGATTGCCGAGCACCAGCAGGTCCTTGGCCGGGCGCCGGTCCGCCGGCCTCAGGTATTTGAGCACGCTGGCGCTTGGCAGCAGTCGAACGGTGTAGCCGTCGATCAGGTAGCGCCGCTCCGACCGCAGCGCCGCGAACGGCAGGTAGTGCAGCGCGCCGTGCGGCACGATCACCAGGTTGCGGCGGTCGAGCAGCCCCTCGATGGGGCGGATCAGGCGGTCGTAAAGCCGCCGCGCCGGCTCCCTGTAGTTGTCGGTGCGCGCCTCGGTGAGCGAGGCGCGAAACAGCGCCACCGCGTCGGCCAGCCCGGCACCGTCGAGGCGCGCGCCGCGCACGCCGTCGCGGGTCATGACGAAGGCGTAGAGCGCGTTCCTGTGGACGAAATAGTCGATCAACGCCTCGTCGGCGGCCAGCAGCCCCCGCATCTCGCCGCTGCTCATCGCCGGCACGGTCACCAGCGACGCCATCTCCGGCTCCGCCTTCTCGATGCGCTGGCGGGTGTCGGCGAGCGCACGCCGGCGGTCCGCGGCCACCTGCGGCGTGATGCCGGCGTCCTCCTCCTGCGTGCCGGCCTCGAGACTGGCCAGCTGCACCAGCATCCTGTTCACCTCCGCGGCGTCCCGGCGCTTCGGCTGGAAGCGGCTGCGCTGGGCCAACAGGTCGACCAGCGCGCGGGCCTTGGAGCGTTCGACGAACTCCAGCGCCTCGCTCTGCCGTCCGGCGTCGAACAGCGCCCCGACCAGCGCCGAATAGACGTCCTGCTTGTCGCCGACGAAGCCGATCTTGCTGGCCTCGGTACTGATGGTGGAACGCTGGCTCTCGATCACCTCGGCGGCCTTGCGGAAGAAGCCGATCGCCGCGTTGCGGTCGCCTTCCTTGAGCGCGATGCGGCCGCGATCGAACAGGATCAGCCAGTAAACGTCGCCATTCTGCGCCGTCAGCGGGTTGGCCAACAGCTGGTCGTAGCCGGCCTTGGCTTGGGCGGTGCGGCCGGTCTCCATCTGCGATTTGTGCAGCATGAATTTCCGCGGCAGCTGCTGCCAGGCGAACATGCTCTCGCCGCGCATCGACGCCCCGGTCACCAGGTCCGCGACGCCCCGCCAGAGTCCTTCCTCCTCGCCCTTCCCGATGGCGGTGAGCGCCTTCTCGTACTCGCCGACGGCGACGTAGATGCGCGCCAGGTTGGTGAGCTTCGGCGTCTCCAGCAGCACGAACGGATAATAGGTGCCGATGTCCGCCAGCTCCGCCGCCGTGGCGCGCGCCGCAGCGGTGTCCTTCTTGAGTGCCTGCGCCAGTCCCAACAGCCCCAGCGCCTCGATGGTCAGCGCCCGGCTCTGCATGCCCATGTCGGCCACCAGCTTCTTGAACGCCAACGCCTCCTTGATGGCGTCGTCGTAGCGCGCCAATTCGATGTAGGCTTGGCTGAGCAGCCCGCGCGGCAGATAGGAGGCGTCATTGAAATAGACCGTGCGATCGCCGGCGGCGATCGAGGCTTCCATGCGCTTGATGCAATCGAACAGCCGATCATAGCGCTTGAGCTTGGAGAACGAGATGCAGAGCGTGTAATACTCCGCCGTCGTCTTGGCGCCGCCGCGCGTTTCGACGCGCTGCACGATCTCCTGGTAGCGGCTGTTCATGAACAGCTGCTCCTCGCGGCTGACCACGTCGTAGGCGCACGCGGAGGCCAGCATCGCTACCGCCAAGACGGCGACGGCCGGGCCGAGGCCGTTGCGGAACCTCGGTCGGCAACCGCGATCGGGCCGAATCGTGACATGGGGCGCTGCAATGGCAGCGCGGTGGACGTGACCGGCGCCGGCGGCGTTTCGGATGGCGGGCATCTTCGGCTCCCTGCCCGGGGATTGCGACGCCCCGGTGTCGTTGCTGGTTCAATTAGTGCCCGTCCCGGGTCGGGCTGTAAAGGGCCGGCGGGTCGGCACGCCCGCCCGCCGCTGGTCGGTTGGCGGCCGGCCGCTTGACCGGGAGCCGGAGGCGCCTACTTATATATAGAGTTCGCCGGCCGCCCCCGGCCCGGCGGCACGCGCCCTTAGGGACCACGCGATGAGCGCACGCACCCTCAAGCAGAACAAACCCGAGAACTTCGGCGAGGCCTTTCCCGGCCGCTATTGGCATGCGCTGCCGGACGGCCGGGTGCAATGCGACGTGTGTCCGCGCGAGTGCAAGATCCACGACGGCCAGCGGGGGCTCTGTTTCGTGCGCGCCAACAAGGGCGGCCAGATCGTGCTCACCACCTACGGCCGCTCGTCGGGCTTCTGCATCGACCCGATCGAGAAAAAGCCGCTCAACCACTTCCTGCCGGGCACGCCGATCCTCAGCTTCGGCACCGCCGGCTGCAACCTGACCTGCAAGTTCTGCCAGAACTGGGACATCTCGAAGTCGCGCCAGTTCGACAAGCTGCAGGCCATGGCGACGCCGGCGATGATCGCCGAGGCGGCGGTCAAGAGCGGCTGCCGTTCGGTCGCCTTCACCTACAACGATCCCGTCATCTTCCTCGAATACGCCATCGACGTGGCCAAGGCCTGTCATCAACGCGGCATCAAGACGGTGGCGGTAACGGCCGGCTACATCAATCCCGAAGCCCGGCGTGAATTCTATCGATACATGGATGCCGCCAACGTCGACTTGAAGGGCTTCACCGAGGGCTTCTACAAGAACTTGTGCACCGGCGAGCTCGCCCCGGTGCTGGACACGCTCAAGTACCTGAAGCACGAAACCGACGTGTGGTTCGAGATCACGACGCTGCTGATCCCGGGCGAGAACGATTCCGCGGACGAGATCGAAGCCGAAACGAAGTGGATCATGGAAAACCTCGGCCCCGACGTGCCGCTGCACTTTACCGCCTTCCATCCCGACTGGAAGATGATGGACAAGCAGCACACGCCGAAGGCGACGCTGACGCGGGCGCGCGAGATCGCGATGAACAACGGCATCCGCTACTGCTACACCGGCAACGTCCACGACTTCGAGGGCTCGTCCACCTATTGCCACAACTGCGGCCAACGCCTGATCGGTCGCGACTGGTACGTGCTGTCGACCTGGAACGTTGCCGTCGGCGGCAACTACACCGGCAACTGCAACAAGTGCGGGACGCCGGTGACTGGCGTGTTCGACGGCCCGCCCGGCAAGTGGGGCGCCAAGAGGGTGCCGGTGCGCATCGGGCCCGTCCCGCTGAGGCCGGCGCCACCGCCACCGCCCGCCGCATGAGCCCGACCATGACCAAGGCCCCGACATGGCAGGCGGTGCGCGACCACCTGATGCGCGAGAAGGACCGCATCGTCGCCGAAATCCGCGGCTACCCGCCGCCGATCGCCGGCTGCGACGCGCAGTACCAGTTTCTCACCGAGCGGCGCCACCTGATCGCCCAGGAACTCGTGCGCCTGGAGGCGGCGCAACAGGGCGGCGCGGCGGCGCTCGACGACTTCATTGCCTCGTCGGCGTTCATCGACGCCGCCCCGGTGCGGCGGATTCGGACGGGCGCCGGCGAGGGCTGAAACCCCACCCGTCATCGCCCCGGCCCAACTCGAGCGATCGGGTGCCGCGTAAGAACACTGGATGCCCCGGGCCGACATGTGCCCGGCCGTCGGCGTGACAGCCCATCGCCGAGGTGTTAAACAACGCCGGCGCTTCGGGGAAATCTCTCGCTCGGCGGACATTGGATGTCGAAAAAGTCGCTCGCCCTGGCACTCAAGTTCGTGGTGTCGGGGCTGCTGATCTGGTATTTGGTTTCCGATATGGACCTCGCCGCCGCCAAGTCGCGCGTCGTCGAGATCGATCCCACGATGCTGGCCGCCGCGATCGGCATGATCCTGGTGCAGTTGGCGGTCGGCGGCGCCCGCTGGGAGGCGGTGCTGTCGGCGATCGACGCGCCGCTCGGCCACGCCAGGGCGGTCCTGTTCTTCTACATCGGGGTCTTCTTTTCGCAGGTACTGCCGTCGTCGGTGGGCGGCGACGCGGTGCGCATGTACAAGGCGTACCGCGCTGGCCTCGGCCTCAAGAGCGCCGTAAACGGCGTCCTATTGGAGCGCGCCGTCACCGTGGTGGCGCTGGTGATTCTGGTGATCGCCACCCAGCCGTGGTTCGCGCCCCGCATCGGCCACGAACGTTGGCTGGTTCAGGTGATGCCGCCACTCGCGCTGCTGGCGGCCGGGGCTGCCGGCGGGCTGGCGTTCCTGATGGTGCTCGACCGGCTGCCGCAGTCGTTGAAGCGATGGCGGGTGGTGCGCGGGCTCGGCCATCTCGCCCTCGATACCCGCCGGGTGTTCCTTTCCGCCCGCCACTTGCCCAGGGTGCTCATATGGGGGCTCATTACCCACGTCAACATCTCGTTCGCGGTGTTCCTGCTCGCCATCGGTCTCGCGCTCAAGGTCACCTGGCTCGACTGCCTGGTGTTGGTGCCGCCGGTGCTGCTGGTGACGACGCTGCCGATTTCGATCGCCGGCTGGGGGGTGCGCGAGGCGGCGATGGTGGTCGCCTTCGGCCTCGTCGGCGTGCCCGAGGACGGCGCCAAGGTGCTCGGCTTCATGATGGGCGTCATCGGCATCGTCGTCGGGGTGCCCGGCGGCATCCTGTGGGCGTTGAGCCGCGACAAGGGCGAGACGCTGGCGCACCCGGGCGCCGAGTTGCCTGACCCGGCGGCATCCGAAAAGGTCGGACGGGCCTGAACGCCGGAGCGCCGACGAAACCGGGCGCCAACAAAACCTTTTCTTTATCGCCGGCACCGCTAGAGTCGGCGGCAAACCCGTGCAAGCCAACGAAGGGGGCCCACCCATGAAAATCGCTTTTTCCGATCCCGGCATGACGGCCGCCGGCGCCCTGGTGGTCGGCGTTCTCGAAGGCAACAAGCTGACGGCCTCGGCCAAGGCCGTCGACCGCAAGACCAGGGGCGCCGTCAAGCGCGCGCTCAAGGCCAGCCGGTTCAAGGGCCAGGCCGGCCGGACGCTGACCCTGGTGGCGCCGGCCGGCACCCGGCTGGAGCGGCTGCTGCTGGTCGGCCTCGGCAAGCCCTCGGGACTCGACGACAACGCGCTGCAGAAGGCCGGCGGCGCCGTCTACGCGGCGCTCGGGACCTCGGGAACGCGGGCGGCGACGGTGCTCGTCGACGACGTCGACGGCGCCGCGCTCTCCGCCGACGCGATGGCGGTCGGCATGGCCGAAGGCGCGAAGCTGCGCTCGTACCGTTTCGACCGCTACCGCACCAAGCCGGACAAGGACGACAAGCCGACGCTGACGGCGCTGACGCTGCGCTGCAAGGGGGCGGCGAAGGCGCGCGCCGCGTTCAAGGTCCGCGAATCCGTCCTCGACGGCGTGTTCCTGACCCGCGACCTGGTCACCGAGCCGCCGAACGTGCTCTACCCCGAGACGCTGGCCAAGCGTGCCCAGGAGCTGACCAAGCTCGACGTCAAGGTTGAGGTGCTGGGCGAAGCGCAGATGAAAAAGCTCGGCATGGGCTCGCTGCTCGGCGTCGGCCAGGGCTCGGAGCGCGAGAGCAAGCTGGTGGTCATGCAATGGCAGGGCGCCGGCAAGCCGGGCCAAGGGAAAGACAAAGGCAAGGACAAGGACGAAGGCCCGTGCTGCTTCGTCGGCAAGGGCGTCACCTTCGACACCGGCGGCATCTCGCTGAAGCAGGCGGCCGGCATGGAGGACATGAAATACGACATGGGCGGCTCCGGCGTCGTCATCGGCCTGATCAAGGCGCTGGCCGGACGGAAGGCCAAGGTCAACGCGGTCGGCGTCGTCGGCCTGGTCGAGAACATGCCGGGCTCGAACGCCCAGCGGCCGAGCGACGTGGTCACCTCGATGTCGGGGCAGACGATCGAGGTGCTCAACACCGACGCCGAGGGGCGCCTGGTGCTGGCCGACGCGCTGCACTACGCCAACGACCGCTTCAAGCCGCGCTTCATCGTCGATCTGGCGACGCTGACCGGCGCCATCATCATCTCGCTCGGCGACCAGTACGCCGGGCTGTTCTCCAACGACGACAAGCTCAGCGAGCAGTTGACCGCGGCCGGCAAGAAAACCGGCGAAACCGTGTGGCGGATGCCGCTCGGCGAGGCCTACGACAAGCAGATCAATTCCGACATCGCCGACATGAAGAACGTCTCCGACGGCCGCGGCGCCGGCTCGATCACCGCGGCGCAGTTCCTGCAGCGCTTCGTCGGCAAGACGCCGTGGGCGCACCTCGACATCGCCGGCGTCACCTGGGCGAAGAAGGATCTGCCGACAGCGCCGAAGGGGGCGACGGCGTTCGGGGTGCGGCTGCTCGACCGCCTGGTCGCCGACAACTGCGAGGAGAAGTGACCTTCGCGAAAAAGTCCCTCGCCCCGGAAAGATCCGGGGCTCGGTGTACTTTTTCGCGGGAAATATCGACAAATCCGCGCTTGAGGCGGCTCTGCATGCGGATTTGACGTTCATCGGAGGTCTGACCGTAGGTCGGACAAGGTGGAAAAAGTGGAAAGAAAGCGCCGGGCCGCCCCAAGCTTTCTTTCCTCAAAATTCATGACGAAAAAAGTACACTGAGCGAAGCGAAGGACTTTTTTTCGAGATCACCATGACCCAGATCGCGTTTTACCACCTCGAAACCTGGCCCCTGGAGCAGGCGTTGCCGATGCTTCTGGAGAAAACCCTGGCGTCGGGCAAGCGCGCGCTGGTGCTGGCCGGCTCGGCGGAGCGGGTGGAGGCGCTCAACGGCCTGCTGTGGACCTACCACCAGGACGCCTGGCTGCCGCACGGCTCGGCCGCCGACGGCGACGCCGACGAGCAGCCGGTGTGGCTGGCGGCCGCAGGCGACAGTCCCGATGGCGACAACCCGAACCGGGCGGAGTATCTGTTTTTGACCGACGGCGCCGCCTCGGCCCGCGTCGCCGATTTCGAGCGCTGCTTCGAGCTGTTCGACGGCCGCGACCCGGCGGCGTTGCAGACGGCGCGCGATCGCTGGAAGCAATATCAGGCCGCCGGCCACGCGCTCACCTACTGGCGCCAGACCGACGCCGGCGGCTGGCGGAAGCAGGAGTAGGCGGGGCGGGAACGCGAGGTCGACGACCACATCTCGGGCGCCTCAACCTCCTGACTCCGATCACGTCACGACGACAGCGCATCGACAATCGGACATTCGGGCACGTCGCCGCCGTCACATTGTGCCGCCATTCCCTTAAGCACGCGCTCCATGCGCCGAAGGTCGGCGATTTTTTGCCGGATAACGTCCGCGTGGGCGAGCGTCATCGCCTTGACTTCCGCGCACGTATAATCGCCGCCGTCCACGAGTTCGAGTAACGCGCGGATTTCCTCTAACGAGAACCCGAGTTCCCGGGTGCGGCGGACAAACGCCAGGCGCTTCAGGTGATTCTGGTCGTAGACCCGATGGCCGCCCTCGCTGCGCGGGGGCTTCGGCACCATGCCGATGCGCTCGTAATAGCGGATGGTCTCGATATTGACCCCGGTGCGCTTGGACAATGCCCCGATACCGAATCGCTCGGCCGGGGGAGGGATATGTCTTCGCCTCATAATTCCTCTTGATACTGTAGTTGCTACAGGTCTTAACCTACCACGACTGGTTCGAAGATGAACAGGATCGGGCGATGAAAAGAACCGACGCGGCAACCATCGATACCCGTGCAATATCAACGGCGAGCAATGGCGGGCGAAGACGCGCAAGCTTGGCCTCCGCCGGTGCCGTCTTCAGCGCCATTGCCGCGTCTTCGTGCTGCATCCTGCCCCTGGCGCTGTTCGGCCTTGGCGTCGGCGGCGCCTGGATCGGCAACCTGACGGCGCTGGCGCCCTATCAACCGGTGTTCGCGACCGCCGGCGCCGGATTCCTCGGCTACGGCTTTTACGCCGTCTACTGGAAGCCGAAGCCGGCTTGCGCCGATGGCGCGACCTGCGACCGTCCCCTTACCAACCGCGCTGTCAAGACGGGGTTGTGGGCGGCAACGGCGCTGATCGCGGCGGCGCTCGCCTTTCCCTACGTGGCGCCCCGGCTGCTCGGCGTATGACCGCGAGCGGATCATGCAAAGAGGAAAAAAACCGATGAAACGAAAGTTGGCTTGCCTGATTCTCGGCGTTGCCTTGCTGAGCGGTAATGCCGCCATGGCGGCCGACCGGACGGCGACGCTCGCCGTCGACAATATGACATGCGCGAGCTGTCCCTACATCGTCAAAAAGACGCTGGCCTCTGTGCCCGGCGTTTCGAAAGTAGATGTTTCTTTCGAGAAAAAGATCGCGGTGGTGACCTTCGACGATGCGAGGACGACACTTGATGAGTTGACATCGGCGAGCGCACGCGCCGGCTTCCCGGCGCGTCCCGTGACAGGGGACGCACGATGAGCGTCGGCGCCCAACAGCCGCACGTGGGTATGGCGCACGGCGCGCCGAGCGCCGTGGCATTGCGGCCGGGCGTCGCTTTTCCGGATTGGCAGGCGGTCAGCGCGCCGAATGCCAAGGACGCGCTCATGGCAATCCTCTCTGCTGGCGAACGGCTCGAACGATGGGAGGGCTACGGAGAAGAGGAAGACCATGTCCGCCGGGCGATCATCAAAGGACTGGCCAATCTGAGCCATGCGCCCGATACCGCCTGGCTTGCCATGTCCACGGGCGTTGACCGAGGTCGAGTGGCGGAACTCGTGGAGCGGCTGGTGTCGCGCGACCTCGTCGTCCGCGACAAGGGCACCGGCGACGTGGTCGGCGCCTATCCGTTGACCACGCAGGCGACCGAACACCGCGTGACGTTGCCTCAGGGGACGGTGCATGCCATGTGTGCCGTCGACGCCCTCGGCGCCGGCGCCATGTTCGGCGCCGATGTCACCATTGAATCGCGCTGCCGGGGCTGCGGCGCCGCCATTCGGATTGCCACCAAGGAGGGAGGAACGGCACTCGGTCATGTGGCGCCGTCCACGACCGTCGTCTGGACCGGTATCCGCTACAAAGACGGCTGCGCCGCGATGTCGATTTGCACCACCATCGCCTTCTTTTGCACCGACGCCCACCTCGAAGAGTGGCGCCAGGTGAACCATCCCGATGCAAAGGGATATCGCCTTACCCCCGACGAGACCATGCAGGTCGGCCGGGCAGTTTTCGGGCCGGTTCTGAAGCCGGCGCAGGATTCGAAGGAGGAGTTACCATGACCCCGGGCAAACTCGTCGTCGCGGGCGGGACCGGCTCGGTCATCACCGCCATTTGCTGCTTCACGCCGGTTCTCGTCGTCGCACTGCCGGCGATCGGCCTTGCTACATGGCTCGGCTGGATCGACTACGTGCTGTTTCCGATGCTCGCGGCTTTCGTTGGCCTGACGGCTTTTGGGATTTGGCGGAAGCAAACTGCGGCAGCCTGTTGCCTGCCGGCGGCGGAAAACAGGGAAAGGAGCTGACATGTCGGATTGTTGTGCCACCACTAACAAATCAAACGGCCGCTTTGACGTAGCGGTGATCGGTGCCGGCTCTGCCGGGTTCTCGGCGGCGATCACGGCCGCCGAACAGGGGGCGCAAGTCGCGCTCATCGGCCGCGGCGCCATCGGCGGCACTTGCGTCAACGTCGGCTGCGTGCCGTCGAAAAACCTCATCCGCGCCGTCGAAACGGTGCACCATGCCGGCGCCGCGTCGCGTTTCGCCGGGGTCGAGGGAAAAGCCGAAGTGACAGACTGGCGGGCACTGATCGCGCAAAAGGACGAGCTCGTATCCGGGCTTCGGCAGGCCAAGTACGCCGACCTGCTGCCCGAGTACAACGGCATCGCCTATCTGGAGGGCGAGGCACGGCTCGCCGATGGCGGCGTCCGGGTGAACGGCGAGCGTATTTCCGCCGGGCGCGTCATCGTCGCCACCGGTGCCCGGCCGGCGGTGCCGCCCATTCCCGGCATCGAGAACGTAGATTACCTGACCAGCACATCGGCTCTCGATCTGAAGGAATTGCCGAGCTCGCTCTTGGTGGTGGGCGGCGGCTTCATCGGCGCCGAGCTGGCGCAGGTGTTCGCCCGCGCCGGCGTCAAGGTGACGATCGTCTGCCGCAGCCGGCTCTTGCCGGCGGCCGAGCCCGAGATCGGCGAGGCGTTGTCCGGTTATCTGCGGGATGAAGGAGTCCGCCTCAATTGCGGCGTCGCGTACCAGTTCTGCAATAATACGGAAAAAGGCGTCGCCCTGTGCGTGAAGCAGAACGGCGAGGAACAAATTCTGGAAGCCGAGCGCCTGCTGATCGCCACCGGCCGGGCGCCGAACACCGAAGGCCTTGGCTTGGCGGAAGCAGGCGTTGCGCAGGAGAGGAACGGTGGGATACGCGTGGATGAGCGGATGCGCACGACCAAGCCAGGCACCTACGCCGCCGGTGACGTCACCGGGCAAGATCAGTTCGTCTACATGGCCGCCTATGGAGCGAAGATCGCCGCCATTAATGCTCTCAACGGCGACGGTCTCGTCTATGACAACGCCGCCATGCCGGCCGTCGTCTTCACCGACCCGCAGGTGGCGAGTGTCGGTTTCACGGAAGCCGAGGCCCGGCGGGTCGGGCATCAGGTGAGGACGAGCGTTCTCTCCCTCGACCACGTGCCGCGGGCGCTCGCCGCCCGCGACACGCGGGGGCTTATCAAGCTGGTCGCCGACAAGGCGACTGACCGGCTGTTGGGCGCGCATGTCCTCGCGCCCGAAGGCGGCGACAGCATCCAGACGGCGGCACTGGCCATAAAGCACCGCATGACCGTGCGCGAGCTTGGCGCGACGATCTTCCCCTACCTGACGACGGTCGAGGGCCTCAAGCTTGCCGCCCAGGCCTTCGACAAGGACGTGAAGAAGCTCTCCTGTTGCGCCGGATGACAGGCCATGCGTATGCCAGGCAAAAAGCCGCCATCCGTCTATTGGCTGCTCGCGGTGGGGCTAATCCTTGTGATCGAACCGGCGCTGCCCTGGTACCATTTCTCGCCGTTCTGGTTTTCTCTCGGCGCGTTGAGCACGACGGTGGCGCTTTACGATCTTTTCCGGAAATCGAAAAGCTTGGGATCGTAATTACAATGCGGTCTATGTGCCGGGTCGGCCCGTCGCTGCGGGAATCGGAAAATCCTCATCCTGCACGGGGTGAACGGCATGGAAACGGGTGATCGTGTATTAATTCTATTGGGCGCAAAGCTCGCCTGTTGCGTCCTGCTGGGGCTGGCGGCTGCCGGTGTCCTCGGCGGCCTTGGCCTGTTCCTGACCACCGGCATTGGCCGATGGGTTGTGGCCGGAATCGTCGTCGCGCTGATCGCCTGGGTGGTGTTCGCGCGACGCCGGCGGCCGTGGCGGAAGCAGGAGTAGGCCGAAACCCGTCGACAGGGAACCGGAGCGCCGACGCCGCGGCGGTTTCGGAATTTTCTCCGATTTCCCTTGACAATAATCCCATATTGTTCTATATGTGTTCCAACCCCCGGCGGTATCCGGCGGGTTTGTCTGCCGACGCCCCCGCCTTCGCGAAGCCGAAGCGGCTTCGCTTCGGCGAAGGCAGGGCGGGCGAAGGAAGGTCGGCGACGGCGGGCCGCTCTTGGACATCGTGAATAGGGTTATAAGGCGGCCGCTTGCCGGCCGCGGGCAGGTGGCGATTCGGCGCCGATTGAAGGGGTCACGGACGAAAATGATGAGAAATGATGAGATTAAAAAAATTTCCGGGGCCTGAATCGAAGCGGATCAACGAGTTAGACCGAAACGGCGGGTGGAAAATGATGAGATTCGGACGAGTTTCTGACGAGTTTTTGATGAGGTTCGGACGAGTTTCTGATGAGGTTATGACGAGTTTCGGACGAGGTGATGACGAGTTTCGAACGATCCACCGACGATCCGACGACGAGTCGCCGACGGTCGGTTGCCGGTGCAACGGTGCGACGCCGAAAATGACGACAGATGACGACAAAAGACGCGTATATCCCTTTACATCATGTAGAACATATGCTAACGTAGCCTCCAATGATGGAGGTTTCGATGGCTAAGTCGTTCACAATCCTAGACTTTCAAACCCGCTTCCCAAGCGATAGCATCTGCCTGGACCATCTTATGCGGGTCAGGTTCGGGGAAGCGATGGATTGCCCCAAATGCGCTAAGCATGGGCGGTTCCATAGGGTCAAGAAGCGGCCCCTCTACGAGTGCGCCTGGTGCGGGTTCCAGGTGTCGCCAATGGCTGGGACACCCTTCGAGCGCACCCATACGCCCTTGGCCAAGTGGTTTTACGCCATGTATCTGTTCACTACGTCCAGGCATGGCGTGCCAGCCAAGGAGCTGCAACGCCAGTTAGGCGTCACCTACAAAACCGCATGGCGCATGGGGCACGAAATACGCAAATACATGGCCAACGTTGACGGCGATCCCATGCTGGGCGGGCACGTCGAGGCGGATGAGACATACATCGGCGGCCGGCCGCGCAAGCGCGGCAAGAAAGGCGAATACCCTTGGCGCGATAAAAAGACCGCAGTGTTCGGCATGGTCCAACGCGGTGGCGACGTAATGACCAGGGTTGTCCGAAGGGCAACACGCAAGTCACTCATTCCGCATATCAAGGCCAATGTCGCCAAGGGCTCGACAATCTCAACGGATGAATACCATCCCTATTGGTCGCTACCAGCCGAAGGCTATAGACACCTGATGGTCAAGCACCGCGAACATGAATACGTCAACGGCGAGGCCCATACCAACACCCTTGACGGCTTCTGGTCCATGCTCAAACGCGCCATCCGTGGAACCCACGTCCACGTCTCCCGCAAGCATATGTCCAAATACCTCGGGGAGTTTGAATACCGCTACAATATGCGGAAACAGCCGGAGCAAATGTTCAACCGATTGCTCGCCAGTTTCTAGGAAGTTGTCGTATGGGCAAGGCTCCACTGGTCCTAGATATCAACGGCTGGACAGTATTAGACACAAACCTAGCAGCGGAGCATGTGCGGCGATTTGGACCAACCATTGCCATTGATATCTGGTCCGTCAATCAGACCGTCAAGCTGCAAGATGTCCTAGCGCAAATTGATTTCGGGGCTAGTCATTCATGTATTAGCCCGCGACTAGCTCCCAGACTTAACGTTGAACCGATTGGCGTGTTGAATACACAAATCGCGGGGCTTAAACCCGAGGATATCCCGGTATTCCGCTGCGGCGTCACGTTTCCAACCGGAACAAAAATCGAGGGTGACTTTGCAATCCTTCCCCATCTCGCGGAACCGCACGATGTTTTGATCGGACGAAATATCTTGGCTAATTGTCGGGTTATTGTTGATTTTACGTCCGGGAACATTCAAATCCATTTTAAAAACCCTGAGTAGCTAATCATCGGGCGGTGTTTTTTCCTTCGGTTTTCCCTTAGCCATTCGTTCCAGCAAGCGGTCGAATTGTTCCTCGTCCCCAACGGACGGGTGTTCCTTGGCAAACTGTTTCATCAGCTTGCCGGACTTGCGGGCTTCTTCGAGGGAAAGGTATTTATCCCGCGACACGTTCACCAAACCTCGAAAAAAACTGCTCCTTGGGGACCAGACTAAGGGCAATCTGTCCACCGTTTTCAATATCCTTTGGCACCCCAATTTGAAAATAGTCTTCGCTTCTCCATGCCGGCGTGCTGCCTGACTTTAGCTCAATCTTGAAATAATGATTCCCAGCCCCCAATTCATTTCCCCCGGTTCTAAAAAACTTTACAGTCTTCAAATGCACGCTGGCTGGTTTATTACCACTTGCCGCCATCAACACAAAAATCGGGGCGCAATAGTGGCGTCCCTTATACAAATCCTGAGCTTGGCAATATTCACCATCCGGCTCTTTTTGCCAAACCAGATCAAGTGGGCGCTGCCAGTGTTCCGAATCCCTCTTTACCCTCGCACTCCAATCTCCGGCTTCTTCAAACCCGCAAGGTATTAATCTAATAGTAGAGTGCTTTAATGAACCAAGACCAGGAACGCCCCCAACAACCCGTATGTTAATTGCCCATTCAGATTGGCCAGGATTAATACCCCCGAACCTTTGCTGACATCCAATAAACTCTGAGCGAGCCATTANTACGACACCCCACGTCCACCGAGCGATTCGCCCGGCAAGAGACACAGCCTCTGGGACCGCCGCCAATTCGAGCACTTCGCTATCGTCCATGCTTGCCATATTTGCCGATCATGCCCCCGCGCACCAACCGCGCAAGCACTCTCCTTAACAGCCGCACCAATAGCGGCCCGGGGTGTTGGTCCCAAATAGTTAACGGGGTGGGGATGATAGCTTAGATGATTACATGACGCAATGGGATACATGCGACAAAAGACGACAATAAAAAAATTCCGCGGACTGAGCGGCGGCGGCATCGGGCAAGCCAGCGCGCGATTTTCGACGCCATGCGGGCGACATGCCGGGCCGGCGCCCGTTGGCTGACCGACGGAGACGAATGTTTATGAATGACGCCACTACATATGTCATCTTTTATATACGCGTGCCGACTATGATCGGCGTTGCAAGAGGACGGCGCGGGCTCTAAACGGCGCCGGCGTCAGGGAGGACGGCATGGCCAAGCGTTGGAAACAACGTCCCGAGGGCTCGACCTGGGGCG
>JACPJY010000325.1 GCA_016187325.1 Rhodospirillales bacterium
CGCCGGGCAGGAACGTCAATTTTATTCCCTTTTCGCGGCAGACGCGGACCATTTCATCGGCGCCGTAGGGCCAGTAGCCGCGCCCGCCCAATAGCCGCACCACCACCAGGCGGGCATGGGCGATCACCTTCTCGGCGTAGAGGTCGACGGACATGTTGTGGCCGAGGTTGAGCAGGCTCGCCAGCCGCAGGCTCGGGAAATCTTCGTCCCCGATGCGCGCCCGCGCCCCGGCGAGCAAGGCGAGCTCGGTGTCGGCGGCGCTCAGCACCACGATGTCGCCGGGGCTCTGGCCGAGATCGACGGCTTCGCCGCCGTCGACGATCCCCCCGGGTTGGGCGGCGAGCAGGTGCATCCCGTTCTCAGCCTTTCAGCCGTCGCTCGATGGCGGCGCGCTCCAGGCCAGTCTCGCCGATGACGACCAACTGCGAGCGGCGGGGCTCGTCCTTCGCCCAGACGCGGTCGTAGTAGCGCTCAATGCGCGGGCCGACCGCCTGCACCACGTGGCGCATCGCCTTGCCGTCGACGGCGACGAAGCCCTTGACGCGCAGCACGTCGAAGTCGCGGGCGATGGCGGCGATCCGTTCGTCCAGAACGTTCGGATCGGCAACGGCGCCGAACGAGACGACGAAGCTTTCGAAGTCGTCGTGGTCGTGGTCGACCTCGCCGTCGTGGTGGGACGGCCGCGCGTCGATGACGTCCTCGGCGGCGGCGCCGAGCCCCAGCGCGACGCGCGGATCAAGCGCGCCCTGCACGCTCGTCACCACCTTGACCGCGGGCTTGAGCCTGGCGCCGAGGTCGCCCTTGACGCGGTCGAGCGCGGCGGCGTCGAGCAGGTCGGCCTTGTTGAGCAGCACCAAGTCTGCGCAAAGCAGCTGGTCCTCGAATACCTCCGCGAGCGGCTGGTCGTGGCCGGGGGCCGGGTCGACCGCGCGTTCCCGCTGTACCGCGTCCGGATCGTCGGCGAACCTTCCCTCGGCGACCGCCGGGGCATCGATCACCGCGATGACGCCGTCGACGGTGATGCGCGAACGCACCTCCGGCCAGTTGAAGGCCTTGACCAGCGGTTTCGGCAGCGCCAGCCCCGAGGCCTCGATGACGATGTGGTCGGGCCGCTCCGGCCTGTCCAGCAGATATTCGATGGTCGGCAGGAACTCGTCGGCGACCTTGCAGCAGAGGCAGCCGTTGGCGAGCTCGACGATATGGTCCTCGTTGCAGCCCTCGATGCCGCAGCCGATGATCATCTCGCGGTCGATGCCGAGATCGCCGAACTCGTTGATGATCAGCGCCAGCCGCGCGCCGTCGGCGTTCTTGAGCAGGTGGCGGATGAGCGTCGTCTTGCCGGCGCCGAGGAAGCCGGTGATCACGGTGGCGGGAATTTTCATGCGTGCTCGTCTTTCAATGTAAGCGGCAGGCCGGCGCTCATCAGCACCACGCGGTCGGCGGCGGCGGCGACTTCCTGGTTCATGCGCCCGGCGTTGTCCGCGAAAAAGCGGGCTAGCGCGTTGTCGGGGATGATCCCCTGGCCGACCTCGTTGGAGACCAGCACCACCGGGCCGGCGGCACGGCCCAGCGCCTGGACGAGACCGGCGATCTCGGCGCCGGCGTCGCGGCCGGCCGCCATCACGTTCGATAGCCACAGCGTCAGGCAGTCCACCAGCACCGGGCTCTCGGGCTTGACGTGGCGGGTGAGCGCGCCGGCGAGGTCGAGGGGCTCCTCCAACGTCAGCCAGGCGCGGCCACGACGCTGCTTGTGCTCGGCGATGCGGGCCGTCATCTCGGCGTCGCCGGCCTCCGCGGTCGCCAGATAGACGGCGCGGTCGCCCGACTTCAGGCTGGCCTCGATCAGGCCTTCGCCGTAGCGGCTCTTGCCGGAGCGGGCGCCGCCCAGGACCAGGGTCAGGCGCGGCAGCAAAACGGGAGCGGATGACGCCAAGGCTGGTTTCCTCCACCCGAGGATGGTTGTCGCCGTAACGCCGGGCAGGTTTCCTGGCTCAAGGCCTTCTTTGGCCCGCGACGCCTTCCCAGCGCGTGGATCACGCCAGTGGCATGTGTGTCGCGGTTTTCAGCCTCGTACAGTTGCGGGGGCAGCGCCGGCCTTCAACCGGCTTCCCTTTCCCGGCCAGCCGACCATAGCACGACGGCGACGGGGAGTCCCAGGAAGGATTGACGGAACGCGCCCTAGCCGACGCGGCGGTTGATGCTGACCACCCGCCATGCGCCGCCACGACCGCGCAACAGCCCGCCCTTGACGTGCTCGAGCACGCTCACCGACAGCGTGCCGACGGTGATCGCCATGCCCTGCTCCGGGGCAAGTCCGAGCGCGTGCGCCACGGCGGCGCGGACGGTGCCGCCGTGGGCGACGGCGACGATGTCGCGGCCTTCGTGCTCGGTGGTCATGCGCTCGATCACCCGGGCGGTGCGCCGGATCTGATCGGCGAAGCTCTCGCCCCCAGGCGGCCGGGCGCGGGTCGGATCCTGCCAGAAGGCGTCGTGCGACGTTTGGTCGAGTTCGCGCATCTGATCCCAGCTCAGGCCTTGCCAGTCGCCGAAGCTCTGCTCGGCGAGGTCCCGCTCCACCACCGGCTCGGGGAACGCGAGGCCGGCCTCGGCGATGGCTTTCGCCGTCTTGACGGCGCGTGTCAGGTGAGAAGTCACCCACACCGCCTCGCCCGGCAGCGTTTCGGCCAGCGCCCGGAAGCTGGCGGCGTCGGAAACGTCGCAGGCGACGTCGTCAGCGCCGTAGATGATTCCGTCGACGCCGACCACCGGCGCATGCCGCACCCACCACCAGCGCGTCACTCGGCTCATGACGCGATCGCCGCCGCCGCGATCAGGATCGCGACCTCCGCCACCTGCTGCTGGGCGCCGAGCACGTCGCCGGTGACGCCGCCGATCTGGGAAAAAGCGAGCCAGGCGACCATGGCAGCGCCGATCACGCCGAACATGATGGCGACCAGGCCGCCCAGGGGCCCGAGGAACAGAAACGCGAACAATCCGCCGAGGACGAGTGCCGTCACCCAGGTCTCCTGGTCGGGCCGGCCGGCCTTACGCGCCAGTCCGGACTTGCTGGCCGGGTCGAGGAAGTGCATGGCGACCGGCAACAGCCCGCGCGACAGACAGGCGGCGGCGACCAGCGCCGCGGCGGCGATCTCGGGTTTGCCGAATCCGCCGAGTACGCCAGCGCGCAAGCCGACTGAGAACACGACCGCCAGCATGCCGTAAACACCGGTGCGGGAATCGCGCATGATCTTGATCTTGGCGGCCGGGGTCGCGCCGCCGCCGAAGCCGTCGGCGACGTCGGCGAGGCCGTCCTCGTGCAGCGCGCCGGTGATCAGCGCCATCAGGGCCAGGCCCAGGAACGCGCAGGCGAGCTGAGACAGCCCGAGGCCTGCCGCCGCCAGCATCGCCACCGCGCCCGCCGCGCCGACGACCAGGCCGACTAGCGGGAAGGCGCGGGACGCTTGGGCGAGCGCGCCCTTCCTGCCGGCGCCGGCCGGGACCGGGAACGGCAGCCGCGTCAAGAAGCCGCCGGCGACGGCCATGTCGTGCCACCAGCCCGAAAGCTGGCGCTTGGCAAACTCCTGGAATTCCGGTCCCGACGGCATTGGCGCTGCGGCCCCCTTCGGTTCAAGCAGGAACCGGCATTTTCAGCTATAGCTTGGGGGTGAAGCAAAGGAAAATCCGGAACGCCCCATCAGGCCTAACAGGGGAGCCATAAGCCGATGACGCCGCCGACCATCACCAGCTTCGCCGATCTCGGCCGCGCCGTAGCGGCGCTTCCCGGCCCCGACGAGGTGGCGGGCGAAGCGGCGGCCAAACGCGAGCCGCAGTTGACCAAGCCGGCAGGCGCCTTGGGCCGGCTCGAGGAGCTGGCGGCGTGGCTGGCCCGCTGGCAGGGCCGCCATCCGCCGGCGGTCGGCGTCTTGAAGGCCCACGTGTTCGCCGCCAATCACGGCGTCGCCGCCCGCGGCGTTTCCGCCTATCCGGCGTCGGTGACCGCCGAGATGGTCAGGAACTTCGAGGCCGGCGGCGCCGCCATCAACCAGTTGTGCCGGGCGTTCGGCGTCGCCTTCGCCGCCGACGCGCTGAAGCTCGACCGTCCGACGCAGGATTTCACGAAAGCGCCGGCGATGAGCGAGGTCGAATGCGTCGACGCCATCGTCTTCGGCATGGGCGTCGTCACCGATGGCACCGATGCGCTGGCGCTCGGCGAGATGGGCATCGGCAACACCACCGCGGCGGCGGCGCTGGCGATGGGGCTCTACGGCGGCGCGGCGGCCGACTGGACCGGCGCCGGCACCGGCGTCGTCGGCGAGCGGCTAAAGCAGAAGACCGCGGTGGTCGCCGAGGCAGTGGCGTTGCATCGCACCGAAATCGCCTCGCCGTTCGAAGCGCTGCGCCGGCTCGGGGGGCGCGAGCTGGCGGCGATCGCGGGCGCAGTGCTGGCGGCGCGCTTCCGCCGCGTGCCGGTGGTGCTCGACGGCTACGCGGCGACCGCGGCGGCGGCGGTGCTGGAGGCGGCGCAGCCGGGCGCGCTCGACCACTGCCAAGTCGGACACTTGTCGGCGGAGCCAGGCCACCGGCGATTGCTGGAGCATCTCGGCAAGACGCCGCTGTTGGATCTCGGCATGCGGCTCGGCGAGGCGACCGGCGCGGTACTCGCCTTGCAGGTGCTGAAGGGCGCCGCCGCCTGCCACGCCGGCATGGCGACCTTCCAGAGCGCCGGCGTCAGCGGCAAGGATAGCTGACGGGCGTCATCCCCCTCGTCATTCGCCTTGGCGCAGCAGCAGGCCCTTGAGCCTTGCGACCCGGCAGATCCACAGGAAGAACCCGGCGGCGAGCGACAGATAGACGACGTTGAGGCCGATGGCGCGCCACATTAGGTCGGCACGGAAGGCGCCTTCGTAGAGCACGGCGCGCATGCCCTCGAACACGTAGGCCGACGGCAACGACCAAGCGATGCCTTGCAGCCACCCGGGCAGCGTCGCGACCGGATAGTAGACCGCGCTCACAGGGGCCAAGAGGAAGATGCCGAGCCAAGCGAAGTTCTCGGCCGCCACCCCGAACCGCAGCACCACCGCCGAAGATACCAGCCCGATGCACCAGCCCATCACCAGCAGGTTGGCGAAGAACGCCGCGAGCGGCGGCCCGAGTCCGAACACCCAGACGTCGAACAGCGGCCACGCCAGCAGCGCCGCTGGCGCGACGCTGATCATCGTGCGCAACAATCCCATGATGGTGATCGAGGCCACCAGCTCGTAGGGCCGGAGTGGGCTCGCGAACAGGTGCCCCAGATTCCGCGACCACATCTCCTCGATGAAGCTGAGCGCGACGCCCAAATTCGAGCGGAACAGCACGTCCCACAGCAGCACCGCGCTGACCAGCACGCCCGCGGCCTGCGCCACCCAGGAGGAATGCTGGAGGAAGAACGTGGTGATGAAGCCCCAGAGGATGAGCTGCACGGTCGGCCAGTAGGCAAGCTCCAGAATGCGCGGCCACGAGCGGCGCAGCACGTAGAGATGGCGAAGGATCATGGCGCCGACGCGGCGCCACGAGAACACCGATGCCGGCGCGTGCATCGCCGCCGTGGCGGCGGGGACGGTGCCGGCGGAAACCCGGGTCATGCGGCCGGCGCGGCGGTTTCGGCGCCGGCTCCTTCGTCGCCGCCGCGGGCGCGGCGCCTGGCAATGTCGAGGAACACCTCTTCCAGGTTCTTCCGGCCGTAGCGGCGGATCAGCTCGCCTGGCGCGCCGGAATCGACAATGACGCCCTCGCGCATCATCATCACCTGGTCACAGAGCCTTTCCACCTCGGCCATGTTGTGGGAGGCGAGCAGAATGGTCGCCCGGGTGCGGTCGCGGTAGGCCTCGAGATAGCTCCTCACCCAATCGCCGGTGTCGGGATCGAGGGACACCGTCGGCTCGTCGAGGATCAGGAGCCGCGGCTCGTTCAGAAGCGCCTTGGCCAGCGCCACGCGGGTGATCTGCCCCGACGACAGGCTGCCATGCGGCCTGTCGAGGAAGGCGCCGATATCGAGGTCGGCGGCCAGTATCCGGATGCGGTCGGTAACGCGGTCGAGGCCATAGAGGTGGCCGAAGATAGTGAGGTTCTCGCGTACGCTGAGCCGCTTCGGCAAATCGACGTAGGGAGAGGAGAAGTTCATCCTCGGCAACACCCGGTGGCGGTGGCGAATGATGTCCTCGCCGAAAACCCGGACGGTCCCGCTGGTGGGCAGCAGCAGACCCAAGAGGATCGAGAGCGTCGTCGTCTTGCCGGCACCGTTGCCGCCGAGCAACGCCGCCGTCGAGCCGTCGGCGACGGTGAACGAGATGTCGTTTACGGCGATGATGTCGCCAAAGCGCCGGGTCAGGTTCGCGACCTCAACGACTTGCGGGGTGTCGGAACGGGTCATCAAGGGGATTGTGGGAATTCCTCTCGCCGGCGCAAGCCCTTGCGCCGGGACGGCGCCGGAAGGAACGGTCAGCCGCGCTCGATGCGACGCTTCAGGCGCAACAGCTCGCGGCGGCGGCCGTCCTCGGCGATTAGGTTCTCGATATAGCGGCCCTGGAACAGCGTGATGCCGACGGACTTGCCGAAATCGATCGATTCCCGGTTGTCGCAACGGCACAGCACCAACCGGTCAGGGCCGCCACGCTTGACCAAGTTGCGGACCTTTGCGTGCAGCTCCTCGCCGCGGTCGACCAGGTCCGAGTGCCAGATCAATTTCGCGATATCCGCGCCGAGCTTCTCGCGGTCGATGATATCGACGGTCTGCACCGTGAGCCCGTCGAGGCAGACCTTATAGCCCTTCTCCTGCACGAACTCGCGGGCGAATACGTAGGACGTGAGATCGCAGAAGATGTCCTCTTTCTGCAATTCGATGATCATGGCGCCGCGGCGACCGGCGGCGATGTTGTCGTCGAACGACTGGAACTCCTTCGACAATACGGTACCGACGTTGATGTTGAAGCTGATGTCGCCGGAGATCGAGATGCTGTCGGTCTTGGTCAGCATCGACAGCATGCGCCGATCCAGCGTCGTCGTCAGGTGCTGGAACAGCCAGCGGTTGGCGGTGAGGTTGATGTCCGGCAGCATGGTCTCGCGCAAATCCTTGATCGAGATGAACAGCTCCGAGAACACCTGCTCGGGGATCATCTGGTCGTCGACGCGGCAGATGAACTGCCGACGCACCAAATTCGAGAGGTCAGCGCGGCTGAGCGCGTTTTCGATGCGGGCCAGCACCTTAGGCGTCATCGGCTCGCCTTGCTCCTGTTTCGCCTTCAGGGCGGCGCGCGCGTCCATGCGGCTGCGCACCTCGGTCTGGCGCTTCTGCTCGGCCTGCGCCATGCCCTGCACCGACTGCAGGATGGCGTCGAAGTCGCGCTCGGCGTCGTACCAGACGGAAAACTTCTTGTCGCTCTTGTCCTCCTCGACGATCAGCGGGTCGTCGCTGAACATATAACGGATCTGTTGGACGCTGGTCTCGATCTGCGGATGGATGGTGTCCTTGTAGATGAAGATGAGGTCCGCGTTCTTGAGCGTGAACAGTTGGCCGTCCATCGACTTGACGAATGGCTCGAAGTTGCTGGCCGCCGTGCGCAGGTGCTGGTCGCGGCGGTTGAAGGGGCGGAGCTCGGAAAGATACAGATGCACCACTTTCCGTCCCTGCTTGTGCTTCTCGAGACGACGGATGTAATCAAGCAGCAGGTTTTCCTGGCTCGGCAGTTGCTGATTCGGGGTTTCGGTCGGCGGTGTCGCCATCGCTACGCTCAGGCCTTCCGGTCAATCAACGCTTCGGCGCGCCCGGGCCGGGGGCGACAGGTCGCGGCTGGGCCGGCGCCGCCGGGCGCGGTGGCACCTGACCGGGCTGGGATGGACGCGGCGGCACCTGTCCGGGTTGAGCGGGACGCGCCTGCACCGGCGCCGCCGCCGGCCGTTGCGGCATATGTCCCGGCTGCGCCGGGCGCGGCGGAACCTGGCCGGGCTGGGCGGGACGCGCCGGCGCCGGTGGGCGCGGCTGAGCCTGACCCGGTTGGACGGGGCGCGCCGGCGCGAGCTGGGCGGGGGCTGTTGGGCGGGCCGGGGTCGTTGGGCGCGGCTGCGCTTGCGCTGGAGTTCGCACTGGCGCGGGTGCGGCAACGGGTTGCGGCGGCGGCACCGGTTGAGCAGCGCGCGCCGCGGCTTGCGCCTTCGCCTTCTGGATCTGCACGTCGGCGATCTTCTTCATCAGGTCGTCGACGTAGTAGCCCTGGAACCGCTTGACGCCGAGGGCGATGCCCCATTTCACCGCCTGTTCAGTATCGACGCGCGCCAGGATGACGCTGTCCTTGCCGGTGGCGGTGACGACCTCGCGCATCTGCGCCATCTTGCCGGAATCAGTGCCGCCCTCGAATTCCGGCCCCCAGGCGATCTTGACGAAGTCGGTCTTCAGCTTCCCTGGTTCGATGAACTGCAGCGCCAGCGGATTGAGGCCGTCGAGCAGCACCCGGTAGCCGCGTTCCTGCAGCAGGTCGCGGGCGTACACGAAGGTGTTCATGTCGGCGAAGATGTCGAGCACCTGCATCTCGATCACCACCTTCTTGGCGTTCTTGTCGATGACCTTGTGGAAGTTCTGGAAGTCGCGCGACAGGATGGTGTTGACGTTGAGATTCAGGCTGAGCGGGCTAGTCGCCTTCTCGACGCCGCGGTTGGCGAGTACCGCCAACACCCGCTTGTCCAGCGTTTCGGTCAGGTACTGGAACAGCCACGGGCTGGCAAACAAATTCACGTCCGGGGCGATGCGCTTTTTCAAATCCGCGACCAAGATGAAGTGCTCGCGGAACACGATGTTGCCGGGGCCTTCGGGCCCCATCTCGAGGCACGTCTGCTCGCGCATCAGGTCGGCAACACGGGTGCCCTGGAGCTTCTGGTTGATGTCGGGGAGGTTCTGGGCGGTGAGCGGCCGGCCCTTGTCCTCGACCTTGACCTTGGTTTCGGTGGTCTGCTGCTGGCGCGTCCGCTGAGCCTCGATCGCCAGCTGGTTGGCGACCGAGGCAAAGGACGAGAAGTCGTCGGGCTGGCTGAGGTCGTACCAGGTCGAAAACGGGTCCTCGAAGCCGCCCTTTTCGCCGGCCAGCAGCGGATCCTCGCTGAACAGCGCGCGAATCTTGCCGACGGCGGCGTCGGTGTCGTCCACCGGCGCGTTGCGGCAGATCACCACGATGTCGGCGTTGGACAGCGGGAAGACCGTCGCCTCGTAGCTCTCGATCAGGCCGTCGAACGAGCGCTGGGCGATGGACAGGAAATGCGGCTGGCGGTTGTTGGGCCGGAGCTTCGACAAATGCACGTGAACCGCGTAGACGCCCGCCGGGTTGGTCTCGACCCGCTTCAGCCGGGCCAGCAGCAGGGCCTCTTCGCTGGTTTCTGGTTCGCGGTAGGCGCCGGTGGCGTAACCAGCTTCGGCCATCATCTATCCTGTCGTCTCAGCCCGCATTTCAGGGATTTCGCCGCGGCGCCGCATGGGGGCGGTGGGCAGCTGCCGGAACATAGGTTCGAACCCCTTAACAACCGATTACCTGCTCCGGTTTCGCCCCCGGGCTTTGGCGCGGCGCCTTGCCGGCCCGCCGCCCGTCGGCCATCATATTGCCAGAGATGGCTTCCAGACACCAGAGACCCGAGGCCACCGGATCGCGCCCGGAGTACGTTGTCGCCCGGGCTCCGGACGGCACGCGCGTCTATGCCGTCGGCGACATCCACGGCCGCGCCGACCTGCTGAGAAGCCTGCACCGGAAAATTCTCGACGATGCCGCCGACGCCGAGGCCCAACGCAAGGTCGTGGTCTACATCGGCGATTACGTCGACCGCGGGCCCGATTCCTTCGGCGTCGTCGACATGCTGATCGAAGATCCCCTGCCCGGCTTCGAGCGCCATCACCTCAAGGGCAACCATGAGGACTTCCTGCTGCGGTTCCTGGACACCGGCGCGCACGACGACGGTACGTGGATGCTGAACGGCGCCCGGCAGACGCTGGAAAGCTACGGCGTCGAGTGGTCCGACATGGCGTACGGCGCCGACGGGTTGGCGGCGGCGCGGCAGAGGTTCGCCGACTTCATGCCGGAGAGCCACCGCGGCTTTTTCCAAGGGCTCGAGCTCAGCCACCAAGAGGGCGACTACCTGTTCGTGCATGCCGGCATCCGCCCCGGCGTGCCGCTGGCGGCGCAGCGGGAATTCGACCTGATGTGGATCCGCGACGCGTTCCTGGATTCGGACGCGGACCACGGCTGCGTCGTCGTCCACGGCCACAGCATCGTGCCGGAGCCGGAAGTGCGCGCGAACCGCATCGGCATCGACACCGGGGCGTTCCATTCCAACCGGCTGACGGCGCTGGTGGTCGAGGGCGCCGAGAGGCGGTTCCTCCACACCTAGCGCGGCCCGCGAACGGCCCCGCCGACACCCCGTTTCCGGCTGGCGGCGGCGCTTTTCCGGTGCTAGGTTCGGGCCGGTTTTTCCTTGGGGAGCAAGGGTATGGCCGGAAGGAAAAAGGTGCTGGTCACCGGCGGCGCCGGGTTTTTGGGCTCGCACCTGTGCGAGCGGCTAGTCGCCGACGGCCACGATGTGCTGTGC
>JACPJY010000326.1 GCA_016187325.1 Rhodospirillales bacterium
ACTGCGATTACGTCATCCGGTTCGAGGGCAAGAGCCCGGTCGAGGGCCAGCTGTTCGAGATCGCCGATTACGATGTCTCCTGGGACTGCCTGCTCGACGGCCACAAGATCGGGTTCCGCACGCCGATGTTCATCACCGAGGCACCGTTCCAGCTCAACCAGAAGCGGGTGTTCCAGATCAACGTCGACGTGCTCGACCTCTACGGCGGCAATGAGGACATCCTTTCGACCATCATGCTCTTCGACCAGGACAAGAATCGCGTCATCTTCGATAGCGTGACGCTGCAAAAATACGGCCGCGTGCCGCCGGCCAAGGAGGCGCCCGCGAAGACCGTCGCCGAGGCGCTCGATGCCGGCGCCCGGATCGCGGTGTCGGCGTGGAACAAGTCGGCGTGGAGCGATCTGATCAAGAACCTGAAGTAACGAAAGCCGCGACGGAAACCCAAGAAGCGCGAGAGCGGCCCCCCGGGCCGGCAAGCGCCCACGGCAGCAAACCGGTTGATTAAAAATTGACCACGGCCTTTGTTTGTGGTTATTAATTAATCACCCAAAGGGGGAAAAGCCCTCTGCCGCGAATCGGCCCAACGATGGGTGTCGCAGAGTTTTTCCTTTAAAAACAACGATGTTATCGGGAACCCGGATGAGTCCATGGGACTGGTCCGGTTCTTGCTCATTCCTGCGGTAAGCCCCGCTTGCAGGGAAACCGCGGGTTAAGGAAAAAAAGGAAGGATTTGGAACATGGCCAATTGCAAAACATGGGTAGCGATATGGGTTGCGTTTTTGGTTGCCGCCGCCCTCGGCGTGGCGCCGGCGCTCGCCCAGGAGGAGAAGAAACAACTGCTTCCGGGCAACTTCTCGGCCAACGTCGGGCTGTTCTCGGATTACACGTTCCGCGGCATATCGCAGACCCGCGAACGGCCGGCGATCCAGGGCGGCCTCGACTGGTCTATGGCCACCGGCTTCAAGGACATTGGAGTCTACCTCGGCGCCTGGGGGTCGAACGTCAAGTTCAGCGACGGCGGCGAAGCGACCGCCGAGTTGGATTGGTACGGCGGCCTCACCAGCAAGGTCGGGCCGGTCGACGTCAAGGTCGGCGCGATCTATTACCACTACCCCGGCGCCAACGAAAATCTCAATTACAACTACGTCGAAGGCATGATCGGTTTTGGCTACGCGATCAACGACGCGATCTCGGTCGGCCTCACTTACAACGGCACGCCTGATAACTTCGGCGACAGCGGCCACGCCCATTACTTCAACGGCTCGGTCAGCTACAAGGTTCCGGTCAAGGCGGTCAACCTGACGCTGTTCGGCAACGTCGGCCGTTACATGATCGACGATTCGACCCGGTTCGGTGCGCCCAGCTATTGGGACTGGAAAGTCGGCGCGTCCCTGGCGGTGACCCCGAACATTGCGGTGCAGGCGTTCTACACCGACACCGACATCAACGAGACCACCTGTCCCGAAAACTGCGATCCGCGCGGCCAGATAGCAGTGACGGCGTCGTTCTAGGGATCGTTCCAGGAGCAATCACGAAACACTTGAGGGGCGGCCCCACCGGGTCGCCCCTTCGCTTTCCGGGAGCGCGCGTCGCCTCGTCGGCGCCGCTCAGCGGCCCTGGCCGAAGTAGGCGGCGTGCACTTCCTGGGTGCGGCCGAGCTCCCCGGGCGTGCCGGCGGCGACGACGCGGCCCTTTCTGAGCACGTAGCCGTAGTCGGCGATGGCCAGCGTCTGGCGTACGTTCTGCTCGACCAGGAACACGGTGATGCCGTCGCCGTTGATGCGGCGGATGATGTTGAAGTTTTCCTTGACCAGGATCGGCGCCAGCCCCAGCGACGGCTCGTCGACGATCAACAGCTTCGGCGCGCTCATCAGGCCGCGGCCGATGGACACCATCGCCTGCTCGCCGCCGGAGAGGGTGCCGGCGATCTGCGCCTGGCGCTCCTTGAGGCGCGGGAAGGTGCCGTAGACCTTCTCCAGGCGCCGGGCGACCACGTCAGGGTTGGGCTCCTGGTAGGCGCCGAGGCGCAAATTCTCCTCCACCGTCAGCTTCGGGAACACCTGCCGGCCTTCCGGGATGCAGGCGATGCCGGCGGCGACGATGCGATGGGTGGGCAGCCCGGTGAGATCAACCCCGTCGAAGCGGATGCGGCCGCGGTTGGGCCGGGTCAGCCCGAGCACCGAGCGGATCAACGTCGTCTTGCCAGAGCCGTTGGAGCCGAGGAGACAGGTGATCTTGCCTGGCTGGGCCTCGAGCGTCACGTCTTCAAGCACGTCGGCCTTGTCGTAGGCGGTGTAGACGCCCTCCACGGCCAGTCCGCCGGTTGCCGTTGTCGCGGTTGTCTCAGCGGCACTCATTCGATCCCCAGATAAGCTTCCTGCACCAGCCGGTCGCGGGCGATTTCCTGGTAGGCGCCTTCGCTGATCTTCTGGCCGAAGTTGAGCACTACGCAGCGCTCGGTAATGCGCTCGATGACGCCCATTTCGTGCTCGATGATCACGATAGTCAGGCCCTGGAATCGGTCCTTGACCTCGAGGATGTCATCCATCAGCTCCGTCGTCTCCTCCTGCGTCATGCCGGCAGACGGCTCATCCAGCAACAGCAACTTCGGCCGGCTGACCAGCGCCCGACAGATCTCGATGCGGCGGCGGTCGATCATCGGGAAGCCGCCGATGGCCTCGAACATGCGATCCGCAAGCGGCGCGTCGAACACCTGCACCAGCTCGCGGGCTTCTTCGAAGCTCTCCTCGAACTGGCGGCGGAAGGCGTCACGGCGGGCGAGATTGAACCACAGCCCCTGGTTCAGCCGCTTGTGGTTGCCGATCATGATGTTGTCGAAGATGCTGAGCGCCAGCGACAGCCGCGAGCGCTGGAAGGTGCGCGAGATGCCGGCGCGGTAGACCGCCTGGGTCGAAAGATTGGTGATGTCCTGACCGTCGAACACGACGCGGCCGGCGGACACAGGATAGATGCCGGTCGTCACGTTGAAGAACGTCGTCTTGCCTGACCCGTTGGGGCCGATCAGGCCGAGGATCTGGTTCGCAAACACCTGCAAATCGAGCTTGTCCAAGGCGACGACGCCGCCGAACAGCTTCGAGAGCCCGGTTGCCGCGAGCAGCGGCGTGGCGCCATTGTTGTTGGACGTCGCGCTCATTTTGCCCGCCAACCGGGGAAGTAGGTGCGGAGCGACCGTGGCAGCAAGCCCTCGGGCCGGAACAGCAGGATCAGGATCACCATCGCCGCGAACAGCAGGAAACGGTATTCCTGGATCGCTTGCAGCTTCTCCGGCACCACAATCAGGATTGCGGTCGCCACTACCAGCCCCCACGGGTTGCCGATCCCGCCCAAGAGCACGATCGACACCAGGATCAGCGAATCGCCGAAGGTGAAGTTGGTCGGCGCGATGAAGCCGAGCATCATGGCGAACAACGCGCCAGCCAGCCCGATCAGGAAGTTGCCGAGCGTGAACGCGGTGATCTTCCAGCGTGTGATGTTGAGCCCGAAGCAGGCGGCGGCCGTCTCGTCGAGCCGCACGGCGTCCAGGTTGAGCCCGATCCAGGAGCGTTCGACCCGGCGCACGAAGGTGAAGGCGAGCGCCAGCAGCACCAGGCCGAGCACGATGTAGTTGACGTAGAACGACACTTCGATGCCGCCGATGTCGATGTTGCTGTTGAACTTCCACCCCAGCACGTTCATGCCCTTGACGCGCAGGCCCTGCGGGCCGCCAAGCGCGTCGTTGACTTCGAGGAAAATCTTGAACAGCAGCCCGAAGGCGATGGTGATGACTGCCGAATAGTGGCTGTAGGTGCGCAGCACCGGCAGGATCAGGATCGAGCCGATGGCCGCCGCCATGGCGCCGCCGGCGAACAGGATCAGCAGGTGCGGCACCGCGGTGTGTACGGTCATCACCGCCGCGGTGTAGCAGCCGATGCCGAAGAATGCGGCGCCGGCGAAATTGAGCACACCCGAATAGCCGAACTGCAAATTCAGCCCCAGGCAGGCAATGAAATAGATGATCACGGTGGCCACCAACAGCAGCACGAAGGCGTCGCCGTGGAAGAACGCCGTCACTGCGAGAGTGCCGGCAACGACGAGCGCGTTCAGGAGGCCGTCGCGCTCGCCCAGGAACCGCCCCAGCCGTGCCACCACGCCGAAGCGCGCCGCGACCGCGACTGCGGCGATACCGGCGGCGAGCAGGCCTGCGATCTCGAGCTGGGATTCGACGCCGAGCAGCAGGATCACGTAGAGGACGACCACGATGGCGGCGCCGATAGTCCACGCCAGCGACCGGGGGTCCTGGGGCGCGGTCATCGCTCAGACCCGCTGGCTGATCTTTTCGCTGATCAGCCCGGTCGGCCGCCACGCCATGATCAGGATGACAACGGCGAAGGCAAACACGTCCTTATAGGCGCTGGCGAACGGCATCGCCAACACACCGATCGTCTGCAGGGCGGAGAACAGGAAGCCGCCGAGGATAGCACCGTAGATGTTGCCAAGGCCGCCAACGATCGCCGCCGAGAACCCGATGACGCCGAGCAACAGCCCCATGGCGAAGTTGACCTCGCTGTAATACAAGCCGTGCAGGACGCCGGCGAACGCGGCCAGTCCCGAGCCGATGGCGAACGTCGCCAGCACGATCAGGGTGTAGTTAATGCCCATCGTTTTGGCGGTGTCCTCGTCTTGGGCGACGGCGCGGATGGCGAGGCCGAGCTTGGTGCGGTTGATCAGGAGATGGATGCCGACGATCAACAGGAGCCCGGTCGTCAGCACGAGCAGGCTGTCGATTCTGAGCGTGAAGTGGCCGAAGCTGTAGGCATCGGTCGGCAGCAGCGATGGGAAACGCTGCGGGTTGGCACCCTGCGGGTAGAACAGCCGCACGCCCTCGTGCAGCGCGGTGCCGAGCATCAGCGTGATCAAGAGCGTGTTGAGCGGCGGCGCACCCTTCAGCGGCAGCACCAGCGTGCGCGCGATCACCGCGCCAAGGGCCGCCATGGTCGTGACGGCCACCAGGGTGGCGCCGGCAAGCTGGATCCACGGGCTGTCGACGCCGATGCCGGCCAGCCCGAGGATGGTGGCGAGCGCGGCGAACGCGCCTACCGTCAGCACGTCGCCGTGGGCGAAGTTGATGATGTCCATGACGCCGAAGAACAGCGTGAAGCCGACGGCGACCAGCGCGTACATCATGCCGAGCATCAGGCCGTTCATGACGTATTGGCCGAGCAGTCCGACATCCATGGCGGGGATCCCAGATCGAAAAAAGCGGCAACCACGGTAGCGGAAAGGCGGCCGGGCGCGAGGCCCGGCCGCTCCGCAACCGTGCCGGCGGTTACTTGCCCTTCAGCTTGCGCTTGCCGGAGGCGTACTCGCTGTCCTCCCAGATCACCCACTTGCCATCCTGCGCCACGTACTTGGTGATGAGGGCAATGGTGTTCTGGCCGTGGTCGTCGAACGAGATCTTGCCGGTGATGGAATCGGCGGCGTTCTTGCCGGCGACCTTGTTGAGCGTGTCGCGGACCTTCTTGCGGTCAGGCCCGACCTTCTCGATGGTGTCGAGGATCAGGGTCATGGCAGCGAACGCGAACGCGCCATAGGCCTCCGGCGGCTCGGCGTACTTGTGCTTGCCGTACTGCTCGAGGAAGAACTTGCCGCCTGGCAGCTTCTCGGTCGGCGCCCCCTCGCGGAACGCCAGCACGCCCTCGGCCAGCGGACCCGAACCCTGGATAAAGGTGTCGGACACGATGCCCGAGGTGCCCTGGAACAATGCGTTGACGCCCAGCTTGTCCATCTGCGCGCGGATGCGCACGCCGATCGGCGTCAGGCCGCCGAAGTAGAGCACTTGCGGGTTCAGCGACTTGATCTTGGTCAGCTCCGCCGAGAAGTCCTGCTGGTCGGAGGTCACGCCGAAGCGGCCGAGGATCTTGCCGCCAGCCTTTTCTACGTACTGAGTGAAGTACTTGTCGTGGCCTTTGCCGTAGTCAGTGGTGTCGTGGATGATCGCCCAGGTGTTGTAGCCGAGGCCCCGCATGAACGTCGCCGCGGTCTCGTTCTGGTTGATCATGGTGCCGTTGACGCGGTGAATCTCTTTGTAGTCGTTGCCGTAGGTGATTTCGGGCAGCACCGCGCCCCAGACGATCACCGGCAGGCCGAACTTGTGGTAAACGTCGACCGTCGAGATCGCCACCGCCGAGCAGTAATGGGTGGCTGCGGCGATGATGTCCTTGCTGGCGCCGAACTTGGTCGCCGCCTGGACGCCGATGTTCGGCTTGCACTCGTCGTCCTGGACGACCATCTCGTATTCGTACTTGGCCTTCTTGTCGGCGTTGCGGAGCTTGACCGCCAGGTCGGCCGAGTTGCGCCCGCCGAGGCCGTTGGAAGACGTGCCGCCGGTGAGCGGCCCGATGAAGCCGACCTTGACCTTGGTCTTGGCGTCGGCCGGCGCCGGGTTGAGGCCAAGCCCCAAGGCCAGCACCGCGGCCAGTGCGAAGCCGGCGTGTTTGATCGCTTTAAAGAACATTTCCGGGATCCTCCCCTTGTTGTCGTTGCTTTGTTGTCGCTGTTCGGTTGGCCGGAAGGCACCCCTGGCAAACCCGCGGTTTCGGCCGCGCGGGCGCGCCCCTCGGCATCATCAAACCCTAGGCAGCCGCCCCCGACTTTGCAAGGGATTAGGGGGGCGTCGTCAGCCGGATTCGCCGCGCCGCGCCGCCACCACCTCGGCCATGATCGAAAGTGCGATCTCAGCCGGCGTCAGCGCCCCGATGTCGAGGCCGACGGGCCCGTGGATGCGCTTCAGCGCCTTGGCGTCGGCGCCCTCGGCTTGCAGCCGCTTCATCCGGTTCTCCTGGGTGCGGCGGCTTCCCAAAGCGCCGATGTAGAAGGCGTTGCTCGCGACCGCCGCCAGAAGCGCCGGGTCGTCGAGCTTCGGGTCGTGGCTTAGCGACACGATGGCGGTACGGCGGTCGGGCTTCAGCGCCGCCAGTGCCTCCTTCGGCCAGCGCTTGTCGAGCACGACGCCGGGGAAGCGCTCGGCCGTTGCCCAGGCGCCACGCGGGTCGATGACCACCACCTCGAAGCCGGTCTCGGCGGCGAGCCTGGCCAGCGACTGGGCGATGTGGACGGCGCCGACGACCAGCAGCCGGAGCGGCGGGTTGAAGACGCCGACGAAACGCTTGGCGCCCTTCGTCCCCTCGACGACGCGGCTTTCGTCCGACTGCAGCGCATCGGCAACCGAGGCGGCCAGCCACTCCGGCGCCGCGCCGGCTTTGAACTTTCGATCGCCCTCGACCATCAGGGCGGGCTCGCCTTTTTCCAGATCGACGATCAGCGCCGCCGGCCGCTTCTTCCGCCGCGCCGCGACCAGCTTTTCCAGTGTCTCGCGCCAGGTTGCCGTGGCACCGGCGACGAACACCTTCAGCCGGCCGCCACAGGCGAGGCCGACCTTCCAGGCGGTTTCGTCGGCGATGCCGAATTCCAGGGTCTTATGGCCGCCGGACTTGATCAGCGCGAGGGATTCCGCGACCACCGCACTCTCGACGCAGCCGCCGGACACCGAGCCGGCGAAAGCGCTCTTGTCGTTGACCGCAAGCAAGCTGCCGGCCGGGCGCGGCGCCGAGCCCCAGGTCTCGATCACCACAGCCAACGCGGCGCCGCGGCCGCCGTCGAGCCAGCCGATCAGGCGGCTGATGACGGCAAGCGCGTCCGAGGCGTCGGAGGCGGGGCTGGGCAACATGGCGCGATCAACTCCTGGTTCCTGGTTCTGGGCCAGGTTCTCGGCCCGGTTCTTGGATGGCG
>JACPJY010000358.1 GCA_016187325.1 Rhodospirillales bacterium
CATGATGCGCCCTAATCGAGCGGCTTCCCCAGCCGGCCGGCGAGGTCCTGGATGAACTGCCAGGCGACGCGCCCCGAGCGGGCGCCGCGGGTCACCGCCCACTCGTTGGCGGCGGCGGTGAGGTCGATGGAGGGATCGTCGAGGCCGTAATGCTTGGCGTAGCCCTCGACGATGGCGAAGTAGGTCGGCTGGTCGCAGTTGTGGAAGCCGAGCCACAGCCCGAAGCGGTCGCTGAGCGACACCTTTTCCTCGACCGCCTCGGCCGGGTTGATGGCGGTCGAGCGTTCGTTGTCGATCATCTCGCGCGGCATCAGGTGGCGGCGGTTGGAGGTGGCGTAGAACACCACGTTGGCCGGCCGGCCCTCGATGCCGCCCTCGAGCACCGCCTTCAGCGACTTGAACGACGCGTCCGAGCCCTCGAAGCTCAAGTCGTCGCAGAACAAGAGGCAGCGCCGCTCGGCGGCGCGCAGCAGGGCCAACAGCTTCGGCAGCGACGGGATATCCTCGCGGTGGATTTCGACCAGCACCAGGGAGCCGGGCTTCTCTTCCAGCACCTTGGCGTGGACGGCCTTGACCAGCGAGCTCTTGCCGGTGCCGCGCGCCCCCCACAGCAGGGCGTTGTTGGCGGGCAGCCCGGCGGCGAAGCGGCGGGTGTTGTCGAGCAGCAGGTCCATCTGCCGGTCGATGCCCTTCAAGAGCTTGATCTCGACCCGGTTGACCGTACCGACAGGCTCCAGGCGCAGGCTTTCGGCCATCCAGATGAAGGCGTCGGCGGCGTCGAGGTCGGCGCCTTCGACGGCGGCCGGCGCCAGCCGCTCCAGCGCCCCGGCGATGCGACCCAGCACCTCGATCGGCGCCGCCGCGTGGGCCGCCGCCGGAACCGAGAGGGCGGCGCCGTGAGCGGCCCCGTGGGCGCCGAGGTAGGCGCGGATCTTTTCCACCGTGCGGGTGGTGATGCCCTTGCCGTCGCGCAGCCTGGCGACCAGCTTGCCGTCGTTGGCGGCCAGCCGGCCGAACGTGGTCTCGGCGATGCCGGTCGCGCGGACGAACGCCTGGATCTCTTGCAGCAGTTCCGACTGGATCGTCATCCGGGAAAATTAATGGGAATTTTCCAAAAAAGTCAATGGCGGATAATTTCGTATAATCAATATAATAATCGCCAATCGAGACTATGGCTTAGGTGAATTATAGGATATTTCCCACAAAGGCATGAGCGGCCCGATCACGCTCACATCGTCATTCCCGCGCAACCCGCCTACGCGCTGCGCGCTCCGGCGGGCGGGCCTGCCCGCCGTAGCCGAGCAACGCGAGGCGAAGGCGGGAATCCAGCTTTATCAAAGCACTGGACCCTCGCTTTCGCGGGGGTGACGTGCGATCGGAACGAGACCTGCCGTGATCGCCGCAGACAGTCGTCGCGGCGGGTAAAAATCGCGCCGCCGCGGCGGGGCGCTTTGCATTTGCAACTGCGGCCGCGGCCGGTATAGTCCCGCAGCATTCGCGGCGATTGCCGTTCCGTGGTCCCAGATTTGGAGTGTTCCGATGTTCGTGACGCCAGCATACGCACAAGCCGCGGGCGGCGGCGGAGTCGGCGGCCTCGAAGCCTTCCTGCCGCTGATCCTGATCTTCGTCGTTTTCTATTTCCTGCTGATCCGGCCGCAGCAGAAGAAGATGAAGGATCACAAGGCGATGCTGGGGGCGATCCGGCGCGGCGACAAGGTGGTCACCGGCGGCGGCATCGTCGGCACCGTCACCAAGGTCATCGACGACCACGAGGTCGTGGTCGAGATCGCCGACGAGGTCAAGGTGCGGGTGCAACGTCACCTAATTTCGGCGGTCATCTCGAAGACCGAGCCGGTCAAGGCCGACAACAAGCCCGGCGATTCCAAGACGCCGGAAGGCGACGGATCGAAGAAGCCGGAAGGCGGGATCGGCGGGTTCCTCGGCGGCCTGTTTGGCGGCAAGAAATAAGGGTATTTGTCCGAAGATTTCACGATGGTCTACTTCGCCAAGTGGAAAGTCGTGGTGATCCTGGGCATTTGCCTGCTCGGGGCGCTGTTCGCGGCGCCGAATTTCCTGAGCCGCGCGCAAGTCGACGCCTTGCCGGGCTGGTGGCCCAAGAAGCAGGTCAGCCTCGGTCTCGATTTGCAGGGCGGCTCGCACCTGCTGCTGGAGGTCGGCGCCCGCACGGTGATCCGGGAATACCTGGAATCGCTGGTCGACGGCATGCGCACCGAGCTCCGCAAGGCGCAGATCCAGTACCAATCGCTCGGCGTCGAGGGCGACGCCGCCGCAGTCACGATCACGGAACCGGCGAAAGTCGACGAGGCGAGGAGGCTGCTCAGAAGCCTCGACCGCGCCGCCAAGCTCGACGTTTCCGGCAACCGGATCACGCTGGCGCTGACCGAGCGCATGCTCAGGGACCGCAAGTCCGCGGCGGTCCAGCAATCGATCGAGATCGTGCGCCGCCGGGTCGATGAGACCGGCACCCGCGAGCCGACCATCCAGCGCCAGGGCGATGACCGTATCCTGCTGCAGCTTCCCGGCGTCGACGACCCCGAACGGGTGAAGCGGCTGCTCGGCAAGACTGCGAAGATGACCTTCCACCTGCTCGACGACCAGACCACGGCCGAGGCCGCCATGGCCGGTCGGGTGCCGCCGGGCTCGCAGCTGCTGCCGTCGGACGAGCGCGACGCGCGCGGCAAGCCCGCCATGTACGTGGTGCGCAAGCGGGTGATGGTATCCGGCGACACCCTGATCGATTCCCAGCCGGGTTTCGACTCGCGGACCCGCGAGCCGGTGGTCACCTTCCGCTTCGACTCCGCCGGCGCCAAGCGCTTCGGCGACACCACGGCGAAGAACGTCGGCAAGCCGTTCGCGATCGTGCTCGACGGCAAGGTGATCAGCGCCCCCGTGATCCGCGAGCCGATCCTCGGCGGCAGCGGCCAGATCTCCGGCCGGTTCTCGGTGCAGGAGGCGCAGGACCTGGCGCTGCTGCTGCGGGCCGGCGCGTTGCCGGCGCCGCTGACGATCCTCGAGGAGCGCAGCGTCGGCCCCGGCCTCGGCGCCGATTCGATCGCCGCCGGCAAGGTCGCCAGCATCGTCGGCACCATCGCCACCATCGCCTTCATGATCGTCGCTTACGGTTTTTTCGGCATCTTCGCCGACGTGGCGCTGGTGGTGAACATCGTCCTTATCCTGGCGGCGCTGAGCGTCCTGCAGGCGACGCTGACGATGCCGGGAATCGCCGGCATCGTGCTGACCATCGGCATGGCGGTCGACGCCAACGTGCTGATCTTCGAGCGCATGCGCGAGGAGGTGCGCACCGGCAGGACGCCGATCTCGGCCATCGACGCCGGCTATTCGCGGGCGATGACCACCATTATCGACTCGAATTTGACGACGCTGATTGCGGCCCTGTGCCTGTATATTTTCGGCTCGGGACCGGTGCGCGGCTTCGCGGTGACGCTGTCGATCGGCATCGTGACGTCGATGTTCACGGCGATCATGCTGACGCGGTTGATGGTCGTGACATGGCTGAGGCGCGCCCGTCCCAGCGCGTTGCCGATCTAGGAAGGACGGCTCATGTTCACCGGCGTCACTCTGGTCCCCTTGGACGTCAACATCCGGTTCATCCCCCGGAGGATGTGGTTTTTCGTCATTTCCGGCCTGCTGGTGGCGATCTCGGTGGCACTGTTCACGATCAAGGGGCTGAACTACGGCATCGACTTCAAGGGCGGCATCCTGATCGAGGTGCGCACCCCGAAGCCGGCCGACCTTGCCGCCATGCGCGGCAAGCTCTCGGGCCTCGGCCTCGGCGACGTGTCGCTGCAGGAATTCGGCCACCCCAACGAGGTGCTGATCCGCGTCCAGCGCCAGGAGGGCGACGAAGCGGCGCAGCAGGCGGCGTTGGAGAAGGTCAAGAGCGCGCTCGGCGCCGGCGTCGAGTACCGGCGCACCGAGTTCGTCGGCCCGCAGGTCTCGGAAGAGCTGTTCTGGGACGGCGTGCTGGCGGTCACGCTGTCGATGATCGGCATCCTGATCTACGTGTGGTTCCGGTTCGAATGGCAGTTCGGCCTCGCCGCCATCATCGCGCTGGTCCACGACGTGCTGTCGACGATCGGCATCTTCGCGCTGCTCGACATGGAGTTCAACCTGACCACGGTGGCGGCGGTGCTGACGATTGCCGGCTATTCGATCAACGACACCGTTGTGGTGTTCGACCGTATCCGCGAGAACCTGCGCAAGTTCAAGAAAATGCCGCTGCCGCAACTGCTCAACGACAGCGTCAACCAGACGCTGTCGCGCACCGTGATCACCGGCGGCACGACGCTGGCGGCGGTGGTGGCGCTCTATGCGCTCGGCGGCGAGGTCATCCGCGGATTCAGCTTCGCGATCATCTGGGGCATCCTGGTCGGCACCTATTCGTCGGTGTGCCTCGCCGCGCCGCTGCTGCTCTATCTCAACATCAAGCGCGGCGGAAAAGTGATCGAGGAGGCGGCGGCCCAACAGTCGCCGTGACGCCGTGCCCGGACTCGACATCACGCCCCACGTCGCACCCGGCCGGCAGCTCATCCAGAGTTACGGCAACATGCGGTTCCGGATCGCCGGCAATGCCCACCGGGGCTCGGTGATCGTGCTGCCGGAACGCATTCTGCCGTGGTCGGTGCGCGAGGCGGCGGCGATCACCGTCGAGTCGCTGGCCCCGCTCACCGAGGCCGAAGCCGTCGCCGGGATCCTGGTCGTCGGATGCGGGCCGCGCTTCCAGCCGGTGCCTATGGGCCTCAGGGAAGACCTGAAGCAGGCCGGCTTGGTGCTCGAGTGGATGGACACCGGCGCCGCGTGCCGGAC
>JACPJY010000359.1 GCA_016187325.1 Rhodospirillales bacterium
GGTCACCCACGGCGCCGAGGTCTACGCGTTCGTCATCGGCACCGGCTTGATCCGCACTTCCGAAGAGCATCTGGGCTGGCAGGTTGTGAGCAACGGGTTCGGCGCCAATTACATCCTGCACCTGGCGGCGGCGCCCACCCGCGCTCAACAACTCTATGTCGCCACCGTCGACCCGGCCACGCATACGCAGGCGATCTTGGTGAGTCCCGACGGCGGCGCCCACTGGGTCAAACTTGGGGTGGAGTGACGCCGAGGCGGCGATTAAGGAGGTTTGGACATGACAGAGGCAGGCAGCCGTCGGACGCGGTTCGTTGGTGGGGTCGCTTTGCTAGCGATCCTCTTCGCTGCCGGGGCTGCTTGGTTCGCATTTGACCCCGGCTTCCGGGCCGGACGGGCGACGCCGGGCGTCGCGACGGACATGCCGCGGGACGAATTCGAGCGGCGCGTCCGCGCCTACTTGCTCGACAACCCCGAGGTCATCGTCGAAGCCGTGCAACGGTTGCAGGAACGCCAGAAGACCGCCGACGCGGACGGGGCGCAAGCGGCCCTGAAAGCGCGCGCCGACGAGGTCTTCCGCGATCCCATGAGCCCCGTGGGCGGGAGTTCAACCGGCGACGTGACGTTGATCGAGTTCTTCGACTACAACTGTCCATACTGCCGCAAGGTGGCGCCGGTGATGGCGGAGGCCGAGGCAGCTGATCCGCGGCTTCGCATCGTCTACAAGGAATTCCCCATTCTCGGGCCGAACTCTATATTTGCCGCCAAGGCGGCGCTGGCCGCGCACCTGCAAGGCCGGTACGTCGCCCTTCACAAGGCTCTCATGGCGGCCAAGGCGAACGTCGACGAGGGCGCCGTGCTGGCGGCCGCGGCAAAGGTCGGCCTGGACGTGGAGCGTTTGAAGGTGGACATGCGGGAGGCGGCAATTCAGGACTCCATCGACCGCAACCTGGCGCTGGCGCAAGCGCTTCGCATCAACGGCACGCCGGGCTTCGTCGTCGGCGACCGCATCCTCCGCGGCGCCACCGACCTGGCGACGTTGCAGGGGCTGATCCGCGAGGCGCGGAAGAAGGACTAGCGATGGCGGAAATCTCGAATATCGGCATGCTGACCGCCTTCGTGGCGGGAATCGTCTCCTTCCTCTCGCCCTGCGTCCTGCCGCTGGTTCCCGGCTACGTGTCCTACGTTGCCGGACACTCGATGGCCGATCGGACGGGGAGCGCGTTGGCGGTTCGGCTTCCCGCGTTGGGACTCAGCGGCAGCTTCGTTCTTGGGTTCACGACCGTGTTCGTATTGCTCGGCGCCAGCGCGACGGCGCTCGGCCAATTGCTTCTCGTCTACCGCTACGAGCTCAACATCGTCGGCGGCGCCATCGTCATTCTCTTTGGGTTGTTCGTGATGGGCGCCATGCGGCTGCCGTGGTTGCAGCGGGATTTCCGCTTCCACTTGGCGATACCCGGCGGCCGGCCGGTGTCGGCGTACGTCCTCGGGCTCGCCTTCGCCTTCGGGTGGACTCCCTGTATCGGGCCGATCCTCGGCGCGATACTTACGGTCAGCGCCGCCTCGGCGACCGTTGCCGGCGGTGTGGCGCTCTTGGGCGTCTACTCCCTCGGCCTCGGCGTGCCGTTTCTGCTCGCCGCACTTTTCACCGACGGCCTGCTGGCGCGAATCAAGGCTATCGGTCGTGCCGGCCGGGTTCTACAGCTTGTCGCCGGCACGATCATGGTCGCCATGGGCGTCGCCATGATGACCGGGCAACTTACCGCTTTCTCGTATTGGCTTTTGGAGATGTTCCCGATCCTCATCACCATCGGTTAGCTAGGTGACGGGCGGCGGGCCGAGAACCCGTCGTCGGCACGGAAAGGAAACGCGGTGAATTTCTACGATGATCGGATTTTGCCGGTTCTGATAGACCTGTCGATGCACAACAAGCGGCTTCGGCCATACCGGGAGCGTATCGCCGGCGACGCCAAAGGTTGCGTTCTCGAGGTCGGCGTCGGCCCGGGCCTCAACCTTCCGTTATACGGCCGCAAAGTGAAACGGCTCTTTGGGCTGGAGCCGTCACCGCGTCTGCTCGCGCGCGCCCGGCAAAAAGCCCGCGGGTTGCCCCTCGCCGTTGAGTTTTTGGAAGGCTCGGCCGAAGCAATTCGGCTCGAGGACAAAAGCATCGACACGGTTGTGATGACATGGACGCTTTGCACCATCCCAGATGCCCCGCTCGCACTAAACGAGATACGACGTGTGCTCAAGCCCGACGGAGAACTGCTGTTCGTCGAGCACGGGCGCGCGCCCGACGAGGGCGTGCGATGGTGGCAGGACCGCCTCACCCCGCTATGGAAGAAAATCGGAGGTGGATGCCACCTTAATCGCCCCATCGCCAAGTTGATCGAAGGCGCCGGATTTGCGATCGATCGGCTTGAGACCGGCTACATACCGGGACCGAAGCCGATGACCTTCATGTACACAGGCAATGCCAAGCCAAGGTGAACGCCCCGATGACCGGGCGGCTTGCCGCCTGCTCGTACCGGTTCCCGGAGATGTTCACCGTTCTCGGGACTATTGGATAGGGTTTCCGCCGCTGCCGGCGCGCTCAATAACGAGACAACGCCTTCTCGAAGGTAACGCCCTCGAACTTCAGCCCGCGTTTCCGCCCGTGGGCGTAAGCCGCCCGGATTTCCGAGGCCCGGGGCCGGCGGGCGAGCGGCCGGTAGCGCTCGCGGAACTGCGGGCTGTCGGGGTCGGTGAAGGTGTCCGGGTGGTACTGGTCCATGATGTTGACTGGCGCCACAGACATCGTTCTCGAATTGGTAAGCGATATCTGTGGCTGGCGGGGAGTTCAACTCCCGAGACCTAATCCGCTACCGTCGCCGATGAGAGTGAACGGCGCCCAGAACAGCGGGTGCGCGTAGCTGAAGGTGGTTTTGCCGGACTTGGCATCGACGTGGCCGGAACCATCGATCAATCCCACCATCGCCTGCCGCAGCGCTTCGGCGCGGCTCAGGCCTGGCTCCGCCGCCTGGCGACGGAATAGGTCCGTGGTCAGTGACCTGGCGGAGGTGGTTTCGACCGGCCAGTTGCTGACCAGCAATGCCCGCGTGCCGGCATAGAAGAAGGCGCGCCCCAGCCCCGATACGGCCTCGGCGCCGGCGCCTTCACCGGCGCCGGTATTGCAGGCCGACAGCACCACCCAGTCGGCGTCGAGCTTGAGACCGAGAATCTCGCCCATGGTGAGAAGCCCGTCGTCGTTGCCGCCATCGACCTTCGGTGACGACAAGGCGAGCGCTGGCTGGGTCAGGCCGTCCAGGTCCCCGGGCACCAGTCCGTGGGTGGCGAAGGCCAGCACTTTAAAGCCGGAGAGATCCATGCTTTTGACGCGACCCTCGCTCGCGTCCTTGCCGAGGAACACGCTTTTGGTGAGATCGGCGTTCATCGCGACGGCGATGCTGCGCACTTCGTCGGCGGTGTCGGGGAGTGGCGGCAGCGCCGACAAGTCGGCGCTCGCGAGCTTATCGGTTGCCGGCGCCGCCTTGTGCCGATGCCGACGGCGCCTCACTGAACAACGGATCACCGAAGCCGGCAAAAGCCAGGCGCTTGTCGTTCCCTGGCGGCAGGCGACGAAGCGTCCTTAGCGACGCCACCGACGGCAGCATGGTGACGGCGTGAGTGCGCGCCAGCCACGGCACATCGCGGTAGTTGGAGAACAATGGCTCCCGTTCCGGACCCAGACCCGCCGGTGCCGTTGGCAACAGCGACAATGGCAGATGCCCGAGGGGGCCGTGCGCCACCACCAACAGGTTCTTCGCGTCACGCCAGCCGGCCGCGACCGGCTCCAGCAGCGCCTTATAAAGCCCATACGCTTCCTTGAGGTCGAACTCGGGGATGTCGCCGAGCGTCCGGGCGTTGGGTTGCAACGCCGAGCGCAACACCGCCACCTTGATCGAAAGTTCCCGCTGACCGATCGGCGCGACAGCGAATGCCACGACACCGCTTTTCGGGATCGCCCACACGTGGGTTCGCGTCTCGCCAACGTTGACGGCAATCAGCGCTTCGCCAGGTTTCAGCGCCGCCCGGGCCTCGGCCACCGTCGCGGACTTCGGGGCCATCAGGTCGGCGTAATCGGGAAAGCGCGTCTCGACCTCCTTCAGCAACGCCGTCCGGGCGGCGCGCAGATCGGCAATCGCGGCCTTTGTCGCTTCCAGCCTCGCCGCGCTCTGTTCCTGGTTCGGCCGCGATTGTTCCTCCGCCAGGGTGGCGTAAAGGGCGGCGATCCGCTTCTGGGTGTCCTGTTCCTGGCGCGCCAGTTCGGCGAGCGCCGGATTCTTTACGGCGGCGCGGGCGCTGCTCGCCGAGAACGCGTATTGGACCGAGCTCAGATGCACGACCCCGGCCAGGCGGAACGCCTCGGCGATGGCGTCGATTCTCGCCTCGGTCTCAACCGGTGTGCCGCGGATATCGGCGAGAAGCCCGATGTACGCGTCGAGGATAATTTGCAGCCGCCGGTCGCGCGCCCGGAAGGTGGTGGTTTCCTCGTCGGCCTGGCGGGAGTTGGCCAGCAGGACGTTGACGGTTGAAGCGAACTCCGGCAGCAAACCTTGCCGCTTGCCGCCCGTGTACCGGGCCAAGGCGAGGAAGCCGCGGATTTCGGCGGTCCGATAGTGGTCCTGGCCGTAGCGCCCGCGGATTTGCTCGAAGGCCGTCTTCAGCCCCGCGGCCGCCTCGGCGGCATTGCCGGCCCGCAACAGCGCCAGCGCCCGATACAAATCGCCGGCGAACAACCGCTCGAAGGACTCGGGGTCCTTGGCCATCGACGCTTTGACTGCCTTGTAGTGGTCGAACGCTTCCTGCCACCGCCCTTCGGCGACGAGCGACTTGCCAAGCACGCTTTGGGCCGCCGCCATGCCGAGACTTTCCGGCGCAGCGCACATGGCGCGGTAAATACCGACCGTTTTCCACGCCAAGGCGGAAGCGTCGGCGTAACGTCCCTGTTCATAGAGAATTTCGCTGAGCCGTGTGAGGGCGTTGGCGACTAAGATCGAGAGCATCTGCGACCCAAGGCGGTGTTGCAGTACGTCACGCAAGGCGATTTCCGCCTCCACCAGGCGCCCCTGCAGCATCAGGTTCCTGGCCAACGCGGTTCGCGTGAACTCCATCCGCTGGAGAAGCTTCCCAAACACTTCGGACGCTTCGCGGCCATTGTCCAGGGCTTGGCGATAATACGCTTCGGCCTCGCGCAACCTTCCCTTCGATTGGGCGATGGCGGCGCGGCCCTCATTGAGGTAGAAATTCGTGATGGCGATATGGGCAAGATTAGTAATTCTTGCCCGGCCCACGTAAGATTCCGCTGTCGCGATGGCGGCATCCGCCGCCTCGAAGTCACCGGCATAGGCATGAAGGGTTGAAAGCTTTGCGTGCATGCCGCCCATCATGCCGAATATATTCTCAGGAATCGCGTCAATGCCCCATTGCATGATTCTGATACTGCGCCGGTAGTTGCCTTTCACGAATTGCTCGTCGGCTTGTCCTTCCGTGAACACCACGGCTGGCGCGTGGCCGGGCACCGCCAGCGGATAGCTGCTGCTGATCCTGCGTATGTCTTCGTCGCTCAGACCTGCGTCGGCGCAGCTGTCGTTGCCCGTGCTTGGTTCCGGGATCGCGGCCAGGATGCCGTCGATGGAGCGCGGCGGCGGCGTGAATGAAGAGCTTTCGAACTTGGCAGTGACCTGCCGGGCTTGTTCCAGCGACAGCGCCGGCCGGTCTGTCTGGCAGGCGGCGGCCACCAACGGGGCCAAAAGCAAAAAGGCGGCGCGCGCACCGCGCCGCTGCAACCGATCCTCCGTCCTGCGATCCGGGCCGGGAACGAGCATGGCATTCCCCATCTCGCAAAATGCAACTGGCCGTCCCAAATTTTATTTAAGAGCGGGCTTAATTGGAAACAACCTTCTAGCGCGTGCCGTCGGCCGGTCAACTCCTCGTGATGGCGCTTGTCAGCCGCCGGCCGCGTCCTAATATTTACGCGCGAGGCATTATCAACCATCCAAAACGGCAAAATCCATGGAAAAAGCGACATTCGCGGCCGGCTGCTTCTGGGGCGTCGAGGCGGCGTTCCGGCGCGTTCCCGGCGTCATCGACGCGTCGGTCGGCTACACCGGCGGCACGGCGCGCAACCCGACCTACGAAAACGTCTGCGGCGGCGCGACCGGCCACGCCGAGGCGGTAGAAGTCACCTACGACCCGGCCAAAGTCAATTATGAGGAGTTGTTGAAGGTGTTCTGGACCATCCACGACCCGACCCAGCTCAACCGCCAGGGGCCGGACGTCGGCGACCAGTACCGCTCGGCGATCTTCTTCCATACGCCCGAGCAGGAGAAGGCGGCCAAGGCGTCGAAGCAGGCGCTCCAGGATTCGGGGCGCTTCCGCGGCGACATCGTCACCCAGATCGTGCCGGCGAAGGATTATTGGCGGGCCGAGGATTACCACCAGCGCTACGAGGAAAAGCACCACCGCCGGCGCTGGTTCTAGCGACGCGCGGCACCGTCATCGGTGGCCCCTGGTCCGATCGGCCGGGGGCCATCGTCGTTTCGTCCGGCCAGTGCGCGGTCGCCGGCGTCAGTCGGTCGGATGCGGGCCTTGCAGCGGGTGGTCGTGCTCGCGGCTGTTCTTGCGGGCGGTCGGCATAGCGCTTCTCCTATCTCCGATGCCGCCATTGTGACTGGCCGGGATTGCCAAAACGTAAACGCCCCCGCCAACGCCGTCGGGCCGCGGCCGCTGCCGCGGCGGGAAGCCATCATCGGGAGAAACGAAAACGGCCCGGTGGAATATTCCGGGCCGTTCGGAAACGGGGCGTCGCGGCCGGCCGGACAAGGCCGGCGGCGCCGTGTTACACGGGCGTGCGCTCGGCCTCGCGCTGGGCCTTTTCCTTCGCCTGCTTCAGGCGCTTGGCTTCCATCTGCCGCTGCACCTTTTCCATCTTCTTCTGGGCGCGGCCGGCGTCGAACTGGTTCTTCTTGCTCTTGCTGCTCATCGGGGTTTTCTTCCGGGTGATGCGTATGGTGGCGCGATGTCCGTTGTGCGACCGCGAAAGCGGTCCTCAGGCGGCCTCGCCGCCCGAACGCCAAGCCGCCGTGCCCTTGCACGTCGGGCACACGCGCTGGCCGAAGTGCTCTGACGTGAAGTGCTTGGTGCACATCAGACACCGGCGCCGCTTGCGCTCATTCCGGCGGTCGGACTTGGGCTTTTTGTTATCGTTATGGCGGCTCGCCATGATATTCGCTCCTGGGTCTGCGATTCGGTCGAAACGGGCGAAAGGGGCTGGTGGGTCCTCACCCTGCCCCTCTAAACGACGACGTGCCGGGAATTTTAGCTGTCCGGAGGACGCTGCCCTAAACGTCGAAACGGTTAAATTTGGCCCAGACCACGGGGTCTCTGCCCGAAATATATAAGGGAGCGGGGCGAAAAAGGCAAGCTTTACGGGCACTTCCAGGATTAAATCATATCAAAAGCCTGGAATTTCAAGGCTCCGCGCGGACCCCTGGAGTCCCGATACCCCGCCCCGGAAGGGGCCCCAGGACGTTCTAGCCGCGCTCGGTGACGGCGCAGAAGAATCCGTCGGTGCCGGTGGAAGCCGGGCTCAGCCTAAGGCATGGCCCAGTCGGCGGCGGCGGGCCGCCGACCGTCTCCGCCCACACGGCGTCGATGGCAAGCGGCCTGAAATCGGCGTGGTTTTCCAGGAACCACGCCAGCTGGCGCTCGTTTTCCTCTTGCAGCAGCGAACACGTCGCATAGACCAGCCGGCCGCCCGGCCTGACCAGCGCCTGCGCCATGCCCAGGATGCGCTGCTGCACGCCCATCAGGTCGTCGAGGTCGGCCGGCGAAAACCGCCAGCGCGCGTCCGGATCGCGCCGCCACGCCCCGGTGCCGGTGCACGGCACGTCGGCCAACACCCGGTCCATGGTGCCGGCATTCTCGGCCACCCACGGCTCGTTCAAGGCCGCCACCACCTTCAGCTGGACGGCGTTGGCGCCGGCCCGGTTGAGGCGCGGCACCATGCGCTCGAGCCGGTAGCCGGAGATGTCGCAGGCCCAGATCTCGCCGGCGACGACGCCGTCGACGGCCATGCACGCCGCCAGCGCCAGCGCCTTGCCGCCGCCGCCGGCGCAGAAGTCGACGACGCGCATCCCGGGCCCGGCGCCGGTCAACAGCGAAACCAGTTGCGAGCCCTCGTCCTGGACCTCCACCCAGCCTTTCTTGTAGGCGGTGGTGCCGGCGAGCCGCGGCCGGCCGTGCAGCCGGAGCCCGATCGGCGACAGCGGCGTCGGCTCGGCGTCGATGAATTCGGAGGCCAGCGCCGCCCGCGCCTCCTCCGGCGTCGTCTTCAGCATGTTGACGCGCAAATCTACCGGAGCCTGCTGGTTGAGCGCCGACATCTCGCGCCCCAGGCCGTCGGGCCACAACTGGCTGAAGGAGCGGTCCATCCAGTCGGGATATTCGAGCCTCACCGGCCGCGGCATGGCGTCGTGGATCAGCGGCCGGCCGTACAGCGCCTCGGCCAGCGCCGCCTCCTCAGCCGACAGCGGCTCGGGGCAGTGGCGGGCGCCGCTGAACATTTTCGCCGTCGCCTCGGACGACGATTTGTCCTCCAGCGCCAGCTCGGCGACGATGCGGGCGCGCGCGTCCGGCTTGATCGCCGATCCGGTGCGCCCGATCCACCAGTCGAGGCGGGCACGGTGGCGCATCACCCGGTAGATCATCTCGTTGATCGCCCGGCGGTCGCCGGAGCCGGCGTAGCGGCGCTTGCGGAAATACTCGTCGGTGATGCGGTCGGCGGGCTCCCTGCCGGCCCAGATGGTGCCGAGCAGCTCGATCGCCGCCTGGACGCGGGCGCCGGGGGTCACGCGGGGAATTGCGGATCGGCGGGCGGGCAGGGCCGGGCCCGCCTGCGGTCAGCTCTCGGTCCGGTAATTGGGGGCCTCGCGGGTGATGGTGATGTCGTGGACGTGGCTCTCGCGCAGCCCCGCCGCCGTGGTGCGGCGGAATTGAGCGTTCTTCTGCAATTCCTTGATGGTGGCGTTGCCGGTGTAGCCCATGGCGGCGCGCAAGCCGCCGACCAGCTGGTGGATGATGTTGGCGACCGGCCCCTTGTAGGGGACGCGTCCCTCGACGCCCTCGGGCACCAGCTTCAGACTGTCCGACACCTCTTCCTGGAAGTAGCGGTCGGCGGAACCGCGCGCCATGGCGCCGATCGAGCCCATGCCGCGGTACGACTTGTACGACCGGCCCTGGTACAGGAACACCTCGCCCGGGCTTTCGTCGGTGCCGGCGAACAGCGAGCCGATCATGCAGCTCTCGGCGCCGGCGGCGATCGCCTTGGCGAGATCGCCGGAGAACTTGATGCCGCCGTCGGCGACGAACGGGATGTTGGCCTTGCGGCACACCTCGCCGGCCTCGAGGATGGCCGAAAGCTGCGGCACGCCGACGCCGGCGATCATCCGCGTCGTGCAGATGGTGCCGGGGCCGATGCCGACCTTGACGCAGTCGGCGCCGGCGTCGATCAGCGCCTTGGCGCCCTCGGGCGTGGCGACGTTGCCGCCGATCACCTGGGCGTAGTTGGAAAGCTTCTTGATCCGCTCGATCGCCTTGAGCACGCCGCCGGAATGGCCGTGCGCGGTGTCGACCACGATCACGTCAACCTCGGCGTCGAGCAGCGCCTCGGCGCGCGCCACGCCGTCGTCGCCGACGCCGACCGCAGCGGCGACGCGCAGCCGGCCTTTCTCGTCTTTGCAGGCGTCGGGATGGGCTTGCGCCTTCTCCATGTCCTTGACGGTGATCAGGCCGATGCAGCGGAAGGCGTCGTCGACGACCAGCAGCTTCTCGATCCGGTGCTGGTGCAGGAGCCTTTTGGCTTCATCGAGGCCGACGCCTTCCTCGACGGTCACCAGCGGCTTCGATTTCTCGTGCCGGGTCATCAGCTCGCTCACCCGTTGCTTGCGATTGGTGGCGAAGCGGACGTCGCGGTTGGTGAGGATGCCAACCAGCTCGCCGGTGCCTTCCTCGACCACCGGGATGCCCGAGATGTCGTGCGCTTCCTTCAATTTCAAGGCGTCGGCGAGCGTCGCCGTCGGGGAAATGGTGAGCGGGTTGACGATCATTCCGGATTCGAACTTCTTCACCTTGCGGACCTCGGCGGCCTGCGCCTCGGGCGCCATGTTCTTGTGCACGACGCCGATGCCGCCGGCCTGCGCCATGGCGATGGCGAGCTTGCCCTCGGTAACGGTGTCCATGGCCGCCGACAACAGCGGGATGCCGAGGCGGATGGTGCGGGTCAGGCG
>JACPJY010000337.1 GCA_016187325.1 Rhodospirillales bacterium
AGCTTCTGCGCGTCCAGCAATTGCTTGTTGTCGAGCGCCACGGCGGCCTGCGAGGCGAGCGCCTCGATCAGCGGCTGGATGTCGTCGCCGAACGGGATCACCTGGCCAGTTTGCCGGTCGATGGCGTTGAGGAGTTGCAGGACGCCGATGATCTCGCCCTGGCTGTTCTTCATCGGCACGGTCAAGAACGACTTCGACCGGTAGCCGGTGCCCTGGTCGAACTTGCGTGTGCCCGAGAAATCGAAATCCTTGGCTTCGTAGGCGTCGGGGATGTTGATGGACTTTCCGGTCAGCGCCGCGCAACTGGCTACGTTGGCGCGGTTCTCCTTGCCGGTCGTCGGATCGTAAAGGCGCACCGGCGGAAAGGTGATTTCCTTGCCGGTGGTTCCGCCCATCGCGATTTTGAGCGAATCCGTGCGCATGATCTCGAATTTCAGGTTGTTGTCCTCGGTGCGGAGGTAGAGCGTGCCGCCGTCGGCGTTGCACAGGTCCTTGGCCTCGAGAAGGATCGTTTCCATCAGACGATTGGTGTCGCGCTCCGCCGACAGCGCGATGCCGATCTCGATAAGGCGTTCGAAGCTCGTGGCTTTTTGGCCTGCGGGCGTTTTTTTCGCGCTGTCCGCCATGCTCGCTCACCGTCCCCCAGCGGCGGCGTCGCCGCCGCGTCACGGGGCCCCCGCACAGGTTCCGGCGCGGGCCTGCCCCTGGTCAGGGAGAGCGCCCTCCGGAACGGAAAATTGCCAGCCTTTCCTTCGGCTTAACGGGTAATTTACAAAGCGTATCGGTCTTTTCGCCGGAACACAACTGCGGCCGTGGCGGGGCCCCGCGGCGGCGGCCGAAACCCGGCGTTGCAAGAACGTTGACGGGGTTCCTGGCCGCCCGTAGGTTCCAGCGCAATCACCGGTTTGAACCCCGCAAGAGCCATTGTCATGACCGAGCTCAGGCAGCACGCCCAGAACGCCAAGGCTTGGCCGTTCGTGGAAGCGCGGGCGCTGATGAAGCGGCTGGGCGACAAGGCGCCGGCAAAGGGCCATGTGCTGTTCGAAACCGGGTACGGGCCGTCCGGGTTGCCGCATATCGGCACCTTCGGCGAGGTGGCGCGCACCTCGATGGTGCGTCATGCGTTCGCGACCCTTTCCGGCCTCAAGACCCGTCTCGTCGCGTTCTCCGACGACATGGACGGGCTGCGCAAGATTCCCGACAACGTCCCCAACGGCGACATGATCGCCCAGCACCTGGGAAAGCCGTTGACGGCGATCCCCGATCCGTTCGGCACCCACGAGAGTTTCGGCCACCACAACAACGCGCGGCTGAGGGCGTTCCTGGACGCGTTCAAGTTCGACTACGAGTTCCTGAGTTCCACCGAATGCTACAAGAGCGGCCGCTTCGATGCCGCCCTCAAGTCGGTTCTCGAGCATTACGACGAGGTTATCAACGTCATCCTGCCGACCCTCGGGCCGGAGCGGCGCGCCACCTACAGCCCGTTCCTGCCGGTGTGCCCGAAAACCGGGCGCGTGCTGCAGGTGCCGGTGATCGCGCGCGACGTCCAGGCCGGCACCATCGTCTACAAGGACAACGGCGCCAAAGTGGAGACGTTGGTGACCGGAGGCCGCTGCAAGCTGCAATGGAAGGCCGACTGGGCGATGCGCTGGGTGGCGCTGGGCGTCGATTACGAGATGTCGGGCAAGGACCTGATCGATTCGGTGAAACTATCGGGAAGAATCTGCCGCATCCTCGGCGCCAACCCGCCGGTCGGGTTTACCTATGAGCTGTTCCTCGACGAGAACGGCGAGAAGATCTCCAAGTCCCGCGGCAACGGGCTGACGGTCGAGGAGTGGCTGCGCTACGCGCCGCCGGAAAGCCTGGCGTTGTTTATGTACCAGAAACCGACCGCCGCCAAGCGGCTGTTTTTCGACGTCATCCCGAAGAATGTCGACGATTATCTGGGCCACCTCGCCGGGCTCGCCAAGCAGGACGATGCCCAGCGTCTCGACAATCCGGTCTG
>JACPJY010000338.1 GCA_016187325.1 Rhodospirillales bacterium
CGGTTCTCCTCGGCCAGCGTTCGGTAGCGGTCGGCCTCGATCACCTGCAGGTAATACATCCTGGCCGCCAACGCCGACAGCAGCACCGCCTTGCCGCCGATCAACATCGCAGCGCGGCGGCTGAACAGCTTCTGGCGCTCGGATTCGCGATGCATCTCAGACCTGCCGCAGGAACGCCCGCTGCCAATGCACGAACAGCCAGGCGACAGTCGGGAAAAGGCCGAGGGTGAGCAGGTATTGGAAGATCAGCGTCTGCGGCTCGACCAGGCCGACGCTCAACAACGACACCGCGGTCCAACTGATCGTCATCGCGCCGGCCGCGATCAGCGCGAACCCGAGCCACAGGATGGCGATCGATTTGCCCATGAAGAACCGCTTTTGCGACAGCACCGCGCCGTAGACCGCCAGGAACACCAGCGCATTGACGCCGACCGGGGTGCCGCCGAGGACGTCCTGCAGCAGCCCAATCAGGAACACCACCCATGCCGGCAGCAGGCGCGGCCTGAAGATAGCCCAGTGGTAGATCGCCATCAACGGCAACAGCGGGGCGATCCGGGACAGTCCCGGCACGTGCAGCGGCACGGCGTTGATGATCACCAGCGCCAACGTCAGCATCGAAGGCGTCAATTGCCGCGCCAGCAAGTCCATCCGATGCCAGAGGCCGGACGTCATGGCGTGCGGGGCCGGGCTCCCTTGCCGATGCCGGCCTTGCGGTTTTCGAGGTGGGCGCGGTCGTTTTCCGGCGTGCGCACGATGCCGCCGAGCCCGTAGTCGAGGACGCGGATGTATTCGAGCCGGTTGCGATCGACCAACGGCTGCACGTTGATGCTGCTGTCGCTCACCGTCACCACCTGGCCGATCGGCAGTCCGGCCGGGAGCACGCCGCCGTGGCCCGAGGTGACGACGCGGTCGCCCGGCGCCACCGTCTCGCCCGGCGGCAGGTGGATCAGCCGCGGCTGGTCGGAGTTGTTGCCGGCCATGATGGCGCGGGTGCGGTTGGGCCCGACCAGGACCGGAATCCGCGAGTTCAGGTCGGTTATAAGAAGAATTCGCGCCGAGTGCGCGCCGACGCTGTCGACGCGGCCGACAAGGCCCTCGCCGGTGACCGCCGCCTCGCCCTTGGTGACGCCGTCGCGGGCGCCGGCATTAAGGATCAGGCTGTGGGCGAAGGCGCCGCCGGTGTCGGCGATGACGCGCGCGGTGATGAAGCTGGGCTCCGGTCCCGGCACGAAGTTGAGGAGGTCGCGGAGCATCTTGTTCTCTGCTTCGAGTTTCCTGGCCGCCGCCTGCCACTGCAGCAGCCGGGCCTCGTTCTCGCGCAGCCGCGCGTTCTCCTGCTGAAGACGGCCGATCTCGCGCACGTGATCGACGGCGCGGCTCACCGATTCGACCGGCTGCGACACCGCATCGAGGATCGGCGCCACGGCGTCCGTGACATTGGCGCGGAAGCCGTCCAACAGGAGCTGGTCGACCTTGCCCAGGATCATCAGTCCGACCGCGGTCACCACCAGCCCGAGATATGCAAAACGCTGGGCCAGGGTCTTGATCGGCTGGGCAAGGCGGTTGAAGGATCTGGGTCCTTCCCGCACGCGGATGCCCTCCAAGGTCCCTTGCGGCGTCGCCGATCCGGCGAGGACGGCGAGCGCCCTGAAAACAAACTTCTTTTAGCCCTCTACCCTATACTTAACCATAGTTGACAACTGATTAATACATGGTCGTCAACACGTTCTTGAGGCGGCGCATCTCCTCGAGCGCCCGGCCGGTCCCCAGCACCACGCAGGTCAAGGGATCGTCGGCGAGCGATACCGGCAGCCCGGTGGCGTGGCGGAGCACGTAGTCCATGTTGCCCAGGAGCGCGCCGCCGCCGGTCAAGACGATGCCTTTGTCCACGATGTCGGCGGCCAATTCCGGCGCCGTATGCTCGAGGGCCACCTTCACCGTCTCGATGATGGCGCCGACCGGCTCGGCAAGCGCCTCGGCGATCTGGCGTTCGGAAATGATCAGCTCCTTCGGCACGCCGTTCATCAGA
>JACPJY010000055.1 GCA_016187325.1 Rhodospirillales bacterium
CCATCGCCATCCATTCCTGATGATCGACAAGGTCGTCGACGTTGTTCGCGGCGTCAGCGCGGTCGGCATCAAGAATGTCAGCATCAATGAGCAGTATTTTGAGGGGCACTTTCCGGGTCATCCGATCATGCCCGGCGTGTTGATAATCGAGGCCATGGCCCAGACGGCCGCGGTGCTAGTGATCGATGCCGCCGGCAAACAGCTCGGCAGCCTGGTATATTTCATGTCCGTGGAGCAAGCGCGCTTCCGCCGGCCGGTCGGTCCCGGAGACAGCCTGCACCTGCACGTCGAAAAGCTGCATAGCCGCGGAAGGGTTTGGAAGTTCAAGGGCGAAGCCCGCGTTGGCGGCGACTTGATGGCGGAAGCCGTGTTCTCGGCAATGATCGTGGAGGAAAAATGACAGCGATTCACCCAACTGCGATCGTCGATCCCGCGGCGAAGATCGGCAACAACGTCTCGATCGGGCCGTATTCGGTAATCGGCCCGGAGGTTACGCTTGACGATGGCGTGACGCTTCTGTCGCACGTCGTCGTCATCGGCCGCACCAGCGTCGGCGCCAACACCCGGATATTTCCTTACGCTTCCATCGGCCATCAGCCGCAGGACCAAAAGTACAAGGGCGAACGCTCGAGCCTGGAGATCGGCTGCAACAACGTCATACGGGAATACGTGACCATGAACCCTGGCACCGAAGGTGGCGGCATGGTGACCCGGGTCGGCAACAACTGCCTATTCATGGTCGGCGCCCATGTTGCCCACGACTGCCGGGTGGCGGATCATGTGATCCTGGTGAACAACGCGACGCTGGCCGGCCACGTGGCCATCGAGGAGTGGGCGATCATCGGTGGTCTTTCTGCCGTCCATCAGTTCGTGCGTATCGGCAAACATGCGATGGTCGGCGGGATGACCGGCGTCAGCAATGACGTGATCCCGTACGGATCCGTTATCGGCAACCGCGCTCGCCTGTCCGGCCTCAATATCATCGGGCTGAAACGGCGGAATTTCTCGCGCGAGGACATCCACAACCTGCGCAAGGCCTATCGCCTCATCTTTGCCGAGGAAGGCACCATGACTGAGCGGCTTCAGGACGTGGCCGAGCTGTTTTCGGACAACGAGCCGGTCATGGACATCGTCAATTTCATCAAATCCGATTCGTCGCGATCCATCTGCCAACCAAAAATGGAAGATGCCGCCTAGCCACAAACTTGGCATCGTCGCCGGCGGCGGCACGTTGCCGGCTCAAATCATCGAAGCCTGCCGAAAAAGCGGACGCGATTTTTTCGTCATCGCGCTTAAAGGCCAGGCGCCATCCGGGTCGTTCGCCGACGTGCCGCACGTCTGGCTGCGCGTCGGCGCCGCCGGCGAAGCAATCGTGCGCCTGAAGACCGCCGGATGTAAGGAACTGGTGATGGCCGGTGCAGTCGCGCGGCCGCCGTGGTGGGCGCTCCGGCCGGACGGCTGGACGACCGGTTTTCTGGCCCGCTCGCGGGCGCGGATTCTCGGCGATGACGGCCTGTTGAAGGCATTGATCCGGACCCTTGAGGACGACGAGGGTTTTCGTGTCGTCGGCGCCGATACACTGGTGCCGGGTTTGTTGGCCACCGAAGGCGTCTACGGTCAGGTCAAGCCGGATCAGCAAGCCCAGGACGACATCGAGCAGGGGATCGGGGCGGCGCTCGAAATCGGCGGCCGTGACATTGGGCAGGGCGCCGTGGTGCAACTCGGCGAGGTGCTTGCCGTCGAGGACGTCAATGGCACCGACGCGATGTTGAAGCAAGCCGGCCGGATGCGGCTGGACGGCCCAGGCGGGGTACTGGTCAAGATCAGGAAGCCCGGACAGGAACAGCGCGCCGATCTGCCGACAATCGGGCCGGCGACCGTCGCCGCGGCATGGCGCGCTGGCGTTCGCGGCATCGCGGTCGAGGCCGGCGGCACCCTGGTACTCGAGCGCGAGGCGCTGATCGAGGAAGCCGACCGGGCGGGGCTGTTCGTGATCGGCGTTGACGTGCAAAAGAGCCAGCGAGCGAAGAGCAGGACCATCGCCAACGACCGCGACGGGAAATCCGGCCCGTTGATCTTCATCGTCGCCGGGGAGCCTTCCGGAGACGTCCTTGGCGCGCGGCTGATGGCGGCGCTGAAGAAGGAAAGCAGTGGCGAGGTGAGTTTTGCCGGAATCGGCGGCGCCCGCATGGAGGAGCAGGGAATCAAAAGCCTCTTCCCCATGGCCGAGCTGTCGGTGATGGGCGCCGCCGAGGTGATCCCGAATCTTCCCAGGATCCTATCGCGGATTCGGGAAACCGCAGCTGCGGTCGATCGGATGCGCCCAGCGGCGCTGGTCACCATCGATTCGCCAGATTTCAGCTTCCGCGTCGCCAAGCGGTTGAAGGGTAAGGGGATCAAGCTGATTCACTATGTCGCGCCGTCGGTGTGGGCGTGGCGGCCGGGCCGGGCGCGCAAGATCGCCGGGTTCCTCGATCATCTGCTGACGCTATTGCCGTTCGAGCCCCCTTACTTCGAGGCCGAAGGCCTCCCCAGCACGTTCGTCGGCCATCCGGTGGTGGAAAACGGCGCCGACACCGGCAAAGGTGGCGACTTCCGTCGCCGCCACGGCATCAAGAAGGAAGAAACTCTGATTGCCGTGCTGCCGGGAAGCCGGGTCGGGGAGATATCACGCTTGCACCGTATTTTCGGCGACGCGCTGTTCCTGCTGGCCAAAAAGCATGGGGACTTCCGTGTCGTCGTGCCGACGGTGGACGTCGTTGCCGGCATGGTGCGCGATGCCTGCGCTCAGTGGTCGGTGCCGACGTTGATTGTCCAAGGGGAGAGGGAGAAATACGACGCCCTCGCTGCTGCTGACGTGGCGCTCGCGGCCTCCGGCACGGTCGCCCTCGAACTGGCGATGGCCAGAACGCCAGCGCTGATCACCTACCGGATTAACCCGATTACCGCCTGGATCGTACGCCGGCTGATCAGGGTGCGGTTCGTGCATCTAGTGAATATCGTCCTCGACCGCGAGGTGGTCCCGGAGCTTCTTCAGGAATCCTGCCGCCCCGATTTCCTGGCCGCTGCCCTGGAGGACCTGTTGCTGGACGAAGCTCGCCGCCGCCGGCAGATCGAAGGCTACGCCGAAGCGATCAAGCAACTCGGCCACGGCGGACCGTCGCCGGCGTCGCGAGCGGCGAAGGTGGTTCTGCAGGTGATCACCAAGGCGGACGCGGTATAGGCACTGCCGTGCCGCGGCGCGGCGGCGATCGGGTAACCCGGAAACGCCGGAACCGGCAGCCGCAGCCGTTACTTGCGCTGGTGCAACGGCTTGTAACGGCGCTCCTTGGAGCCGGTGAACAGCTGACGCGGACGACCGATCTTCTGGGACGGATCCTCAATCATCTCGTTCCATTGGGCGACCCATCCGACGGTCCTCGCCACCGCGAACAACACCGTGAACAGGCTGACCGGGATGCCAATGGCCTTGAAAATGATCCCCGAATAGAAGTCGACGTTGGGATACAGTTTCTTGGAAACGAAGTAATCGTCTTCCAACGCGATCCGCTCAAGCTCGAGCGCGATATCGAGAAGCGGCTCGTTGTCGATGCCGAGCTCGTCCAATACCTCGTGACAGGTTTTCTCCATCACTTTGGCGCGCGGGTCGAAGTTCTTGTAGACGCGATGGCCGAATCCCATCAACCGGAACGAGTCGTCCTTGTCCTTGGCTCGCTTGATGAACTGCGGAATGTTCTTCTTGTCGCCGATTTCCGCAAGCATCTTCAGCACCGCCTCGTTGGCACCACCGTGAGCGGGACCCCAGAGCGAGGCGATGCCGGCGGCAATGCAGGCGAACGGATTGGCGCCACTGGAGCCGGCCAAGCGGACCGTCGAGGTGGATGCATTCTGCTCGTGGTCGGCATGGAGGATGAGAATGCGGTCCATGGCCTTCGCCAACACCGGATTGACTTTGAACTCCTCGCACGGGTTCCCAAACATCATGTAAAGGAAATTCTCTGAATAACCGAGGCTGTTCTTCGGGTACATGAACGGCTGACCGATGGAGTACTTGTACGCCATCGCGGCGATGGTCGGCATCTTGGCGATCAGCCGGTAGGAAGCGACCATTCGATGCTGGGGATCGTTGATGTCGGTGCTATCGTGATAGAAGGCGGACAGCGCGCCGGTTACGCCGCACATCACTGCCATCGGATGCGAATCGCGGCGGAACCCGCGGAAGAAATAGATCAGCTGTTCGTGCAGCATGGTGTGGTAGGTGATGCCGTGTTCGAATTCCTTCTTCTGCTCGGGTGTTGGCAGCTCGCCGTAAAGGAGCAGGTAGCAGACTTCCATGAAGTCCGACTGCTCGGCCAGGACGTCGATCGGATAGCCGCGATAAAGCAGGATGCCCTTTTCACCGTCGATGAAGGTGATTTTGGATTCGCAGCTGCCGGTCGATGTGAAGCCGGGATCGTAGGTGAAGCAGCCGGTTTGCTGGTAAAGCTTCCGGACATCGATGACGTCGGGACCGAGCGTGCCTTTCAATACCGGCAACTCGACGGATTTTCCCGTCCGGTTGTCGGTCAGGGTGAAGGTGTCGGAGCGCGTCTTCGCTGATTTGTCGTTCATGGTTGCGTCATCCTCCGGGTAGGCGGCGGCGCATCGGTCGGAAAATATGCCCGCCAGCGTGATTTCGCGGCGTTATGCCTGTTTCGGATTATACCTCATTTCGCGGCGGCTAAAACGTCATCGAGTCGGCCCAAGCTCTCGTCGCGGCCCAGGATTTCCATGACGTCGAAGATGCCGGGCGAGGCCGTCCCGCCGGTCAAGGCGGCGCGCAGCGGTTGCGCCACCTGTCCCAATTTGACCGCCGTGCCCTCGGCATAGGCGCGGGTTGCCTTCTCCAGGCCGGCGGCCGACCAGCCGTCGACGCCGGCCAGTCGATCGCGCAAGGCGCGCAAGCGGCTGCGCGCCGCCGTATCGAGAGTTTTTGCCGCCGCGCCGTCCATCGGCAAAGGCCGGGTGTGGGCGTAGAAAGCCGCGTTGTCCGCGAGTTCGACCAGGGTTTGCGCGCGCTCTTTGAGCTCGGCCATGCCCTTCATCAGGCGCGTCGACGCGTCGACGGCGAAACCGCCTTTCAGGCTCGCTTTCAGGCGCGGCAGGACGAGATCGACCAGCGCCGCATCGGCGGTCTGGCGGATGTAATGGCCGTTGACGCTGGCCAGCTTGTCGCGGTCGAAACGGGCCGCCGACCGGCCGACGGCATCGAGGCCGAACCACTCGATCGCCTGGTCGCGGCTGATGATCTCGTCATTGCCATGGCTCCATCCGAGCCGGAGCAGGTAGTTGCAAAGGGCCTCGGGCAGGAACCCTTCCTCGCGATAAGTCTCGACTCCGACTGCGCCGTGGCGTTTCGACAGCTTGGCGCCGTCGGCGCCGTGGATCAGCGGCAGGTGCGCGAACAGCGGCGCCTGCCACCCTTGCGCCCGGTAGATTTGCAACTGGCGGAAGGAATTTCGCTGATGGTCGGCGCCGCGGATGATATGGGTGATCTCGGAGTCGTGGTCATCGACGACGACCGCTAGCATGTAGGTCGGCGTGCCGTCGGCGCGCAGCAACACCATGTCGTCGAGCTGATCGTTGCCGACCGTGATGTGGCCGAACACCAGATCATCAATGACGGTCTCGCCTTCGGTCGTCGCCTTCAAGCGGATGACCGGGTCGACGCCCTTCGGCGCCTCGGCCGGGTCTCGACCGCGCCAGCGGCCGTCGTAACGCACGGGCCGACCGGCGCGACGGGCGGCGTCGCGCATTTCCTGCAACTCCTCGGGCGTGCAATAACATTTGTAGGCATTGCCCGCGGCAAGCAACTGATGGGCGACCTCGGCATGGCGGGCTATCCGGGAAAACTGTGATAGTGCCTCGCCGTCCCAATCCAGGCCCAGCCAACGGAGACCGTCGATGATGGCGTCCACCGCCTGTTGGGTGGAACGCTGGCGGTCGGTGTCCTCGATGCGCAGCAAAAAACGGCCGCCCGAGCCGTATTGTGCATGGTGCTTGGCGAACAGCCAGTTATACAATGCGGTGCGGGCGCTGCCGATGTGCAGGTAACCGGTCGGCGACGGCGCGAAGCGGGTGACGACGGTCATGGCGGGGTCGGGACGCTCTCAGCCAGGTTACGCAACAGCCGGAGACAGTTATCACATTTGCCGTGCCGTTGCAGTAATCCCCTGATTGGGTCGGTCCAAGGGATGAGGATCAAGAGACTCATTGCGATGATATCCGCGGCCGGGGTCGCGGCCTGTTCGTCTTTCTCGTGGCCGTCGCTACCGAACATGCCGTCGATACCGTCGATCTCGTTCGCCAAGGAAGGGACCGAGGAACGGCCGGCGATCAGTTGCGCGGCGGTCACCCGCCTGAATTTGCAGGCATTGGATTGGCCGAACGCCAAGCGGCTCGATATCGTGATCCGCAAGGCCAAATTCGCGCCAGGCATGGTGGTGATGACGTTGAATGCGCCCAACGTCATCCGCATCACCAACAACGACCGCGATATGCGGACCTTCCGGGCGGAGGAATTCTTCCGCGCTTCCGGAATCGCCAGGATTGTTTACGACGGCCGGCCAGTGCTGGAGACCTGCATCGATGCGATCCGGATCGGGCCGCTGAAGTCGGCCGAACTGCAAGTGGTGCCGTTGCGCAAGGGAGAATACCCGTACGGCGAATCGACGTCGCGGGACCTTCCGCTGATGCCGTTCGCGACCGAAAGCGAGACCGGACAGATCATCGTCCGTTGACGGCGCAGAAACGAGGGTTTTAGGGGGCCCGCTTCAAGGAGGCTGCGACTGGATGAGACAGCGATTTACCCTTGCAATGCCGTCGACGCGCCGGTTCCTCGTGTCGCTGCGAATCGGCCTCCTCGACCGGCTGCTCGACGAGCGCGATCGCTGGGCGCTGTGGCTGCCGGTGATGTTCGGGCTCGGCATCGCGGTTTACTTCGCGCTCCGGTTCGAGCCGCCGTTGTGGCTCGGCCTCGGCGGTGTCGCGGTGACGGCTGCCTTTGGGCTGGCGGTGCGTCGGCGCCAATGGGACTCGAGCGGACTGGCAATCGCCGGCTTGGTCGCGCTCGCCATGCTGGCGGCGGGGTTTACGACCGCCCAGTGGCGAACCGCCTCGGTCGCCGCGCCCGTGCTGGCCAAGCGCATCGGGCCGACGGCAATCACCGGCCGCGTTTCCGAGGTCGAGACGTTCCCCAAGGACAGCCGCGTCACCTTCGAGCGCGTGCGCATCGCCGGCGTCGGCGCGGAGCAGACGCCGGAAAAGGTCCGCCTGCGGCTGCGCGGCGAACAGCCGGCGATCCGGCCGGGCGACTGGCTGCGGGTGCGGGCGATTCTGACGCCGCCACCCCCGCCGTCGGCTCCCGGCGCCTTCGATTTCCAGCGGCAATCGTATTTCAAGCGGTTGGGCGCCGTCGGTTTCGGCCTCGGCCCGGTCGAGGTGCTTGCCGATGCCGGTGACAGTGGCGACGGGATGGAGCTTCCGGGCATCGGCCTGGAGCGGCTTCGCCATGCCGTTACCCAGCGCATCATCACAGGCCTTCCCGGCCAGGAAGGCACCATCGCGGCGGCGTTGATGACCGGCGACCGGAGTGCCATTCCCGAACACCTGATGGACGCGATGCGCAACTCGGGGCTCGCCCATCTGCTCGCCATCTCGGGGCTGCATATCGGGCTGGTTGCGGGCATCGTGTTCGTCGGTTTGCGCGCCATGATGGCTTTGGTGCCGCCATTGGCGCTCAACTTCCAGATCAAGAAGATCGCCGCCGCGGTTTCGATCATTGGCGCCTTCGCGTATGCGCTGATTGCCGGCGCGACAATACCGACCCAACGTGCCGTCGTGATGGTCGGGTTGATGCTGGTGGCGGTGCTGGTCGACCGGCGGGCGCTGTCCGTGCGTCTGGTCGCGTGGGCGGCGCTGATCGTCTTGTTGGTGCAGCCGGAGAGTCTTCTCGGCGCCAGCTTCCAGATGTCGTTCGGCGCGGTAATAGCGCTGATCGCAGCCTAC
>JACPJY010000339.1 GCA_016187325.1 Rhodospirillales bacterium
GACCGTCAAGGCCGCCCCCCGGCATTTCACGAAGGCCGTCCTAGGTGGTTCGTTTAGAGACGTCGTTTTCGCCGCCGGCCCGGCTTTCACTCGCCCGCCGGCTTGAGCGCGAAACGCACCGTTAACGGTGAGTCCGCCTTCGGCCGCGCCGGAAATTCCAGCTTCAGGATTTCGCGCTCGCGGCTGAATTCGGCATCGCCGTCCTGGCGCCAGCCGAGTTGCGGCAGCGCCGCTGCATAAAAATCGAGCACCTGTCTGTCGGAGACGTTGCCGAACGCAACCGCCTCGGCGATGCGCCCCGCCGGTGAATCGAAGTTGACGCCCGCGTTCGCGTCCTCGGTCAGGCCGGGCATCAGCGGCAAGTCCTCGATGGTAGCGAGAAAGTGGGTTGCGTTCTGGGCATGGCCGATCGCTGGCGCGCCACCCAGCAGCAGCACGGCAACGGCCGAGGCCAAAAGTATTCGGCGTCCCATGACCCCGCTTATAGCATCAGCGTTGTTTTCGCGCACAATAGAATGTCGAGCGCCCGGATTGGGCGATCCGCCTGACGCCGCCGGTCGCAACCGGATCGCAGGTGCAGCCGGGGCAGGCCCGGCCTTCCCGGTCGTAGACGGCAAACACGGTCTGAAAGTAGCCGAGCTCGCCCGAGGTCTGGCGGTGGTCGCGCAGCGACGAGCCGCCGGCGGCGATGGCGTCCGCCAGCACTTCCTTGATTGCGCTGGCCAATCTGTCGGCGCGGCCGCCCTGGACGGTGGCCGCCGTGCGCTTCGGCGAGATGCCGGCCCGGAACAACGCCTCGCAGGCATAGATGTTGCCCAATCCGGCAACCACCGATTGATCGAGCAGCGCCGACTTGATCGGCGCCCGGCGGCCTTTCAGCAACGGCGCCAGCACGCCGCCTGAGAACCCTTCGCCCAAAGGCTCCGGCCCCAGCTTGGCGAGCATCGGATGGCGCGCGGCGTCGGCGGTGTCGATGAGGTCCATGAACCCGAACCGGCGCGGATCGTGGAAGCGCACGGTGGCGCCGGCGTCGGTTTCGAACACCACATGATCGTGGGGCTCGAGCGGCGGCAGCGGCCCGTCGAACACCCGGAACCGCCCCGACATGCCGAGGTGCGCGATCAGGGTCAGCCCGCCCGACAGCCCGATCAGCAGGAACTTGCCACGCCGGCCGATGGTCTCGACGGTGCGCCCGGAAAGCCGCTGCCGGAACCGCGGCGGCAGCGGGAAGCGCAGGTCGGCGCGCCGGTTCTCGACGCCGGTCAGGCGCCGGCCTTCGAGGGCGCGGGCGAGGCCGCGGCGCACTGTTTCAACTTCCGGAAGCTCAGGCATCGCCTATGGCTTAATGTGACGGTTCGGAAAATCCCGCTATCGGATTGATTTGAATGACGGCGCCGCCGCGATCCCGTCCGCGGCGCATGCGGTGGCGGCGGCGCGAAGCTTAGGCTATGTTGCGGGCGATGTCCAAGCACCCAGGCTACCATCCGGGCGCGAGTCCGGGCGACCGTAAGGACCACGCGCGCGCCACCACCCATTTCGGCTTCAGGCGGGTCCGCGAGGCCGACAAGGCATCGCTGGTGCGCGACGTCTTCGACTCGGTTGCCCCCAACTATGACCTAATGAACGACCTGATGAGCCTCGGCATCCATCGCCTTTGGAAGTCGGCGATGATGGACTGGCTGGGGCCGCGGCTCGGGATGACGCTGCTCGACGTCGGCGGCGGCACCGGCGACATCGCGTTCCGGTTCCTGGAGCGCGGCGGCGGTTCGGTCACCGTTGTCGACGTCAACCAGGATATGCTCGCCCACGGCCGCGCCCGCGCCGTCGACCGCGGCATCGCCGACAGCATCACCTGGATCACCGGTGACGCCGAGGACCTGCCGATCGCCGACACCGCGACCGACGCCTATACCACCGCGTTCTGCCTGCGCAACGTGACGCGCATCGAGCGCGCGCTCGCCGAGGCCCGCCGGGTGCTGAAGCCGGGCGGACGGTTCCTGTGCCTGGAGTTCAGCCGGGTGGCGCTGCCGGTGCTCGACAAGCTTTACGACGCCTGGTCGTTCAAGGTGCTGCCGGAACTCGGCGCGCGCGTTGCCGACGACCGCGAGGCGTACCAGTACCTGGCGGAAAGCATCCGCCAGTTCCCGGCCCAGGACGCGTTTGCCAAGATGATCGCCAAGGCCGGGCTCGGCCAAATCAAGGTGCGGAATCTCTCGGGCGGCATCGCGGCCCTGCATTCGGCCTGGCGGATCTAGGCCGGAACGCCGCCGCTCCGCGCCTTTTCCGGCGGCGGCGTTTCGGGGCTTGCGCGGGCGCCTGCCGGGCGTTACGGTAATCACACTAGTTTTTCGTTAAATCCCGGAAAATCCCATTATGCTCGACGGTAAACGCGTTCTGCTGGTCGTGTCGGGCGGCATCGCCGCCTACAAGACGCCCGAGCTGGTGCGCCGGCTGAAGGAAAAGGGCGCCCGCGTGCGCTGCGTGCTGACCGCCGGTGGCGCCGAGTTCGTGACGCCGCTGGCGCTCGCCGCCGTCAGCGAGGACAAGGTCTACGACAAGCTGTTCTCGCTCACCGACGAGAGCGAGATGGGCCATATCCGCCTCAGCCGCGAGGCCGACGTGGTGCTGGTGGCGCCGGCGACCGCCCATATCCTGGCCAAGATGGCGGCCGGCCTCGCCGACGACCTGGCGACCACGGCGCTGCTCGCCACCGACAAGCCGATCCTGGCGGCGCCGGCGATGAACGTCCGCATGTGGGATAACCCGGCGACCCAACACAATATAAAGACGCTCGTCGAACGCGGCGTCGGCTTCATCGGCCCCGAAGAGGGCGACATGGCGTGCGGCGAATGGGGCATGGGTCGGATGGCGGAGCCCGACGCGATCGTCGCCGCCGTGGACGAGTTCTTTCGCCAAGGCCGCGCGCAAGGCGCGGTGAGGAGCGCCGCCGCCGGCCGCAACCTGCCGCTCAGCGGCACCAGGGCGCTGGTCACGTCGGGGCCGACCTATGAGGCCATCGACCCGGTGCGCTATATCGCCAACCGCTCGTCGGGAAAGCAGGGCCACGCCATCGCCGGCGCGCTGGCCCGGCTCGGCTCGCAAACGACCCTGGTGTCGGGGCCAAGCCACCAGCCCGACCCGCCCGGCGTGCAGGTGGTCAGGGTCGAGTCCGCCCGAGACATGCTGAAGGCTTGCAAGGGGGCGTTGCCGGTGGACGTCGCCGTGTGCGCCGCCGCCGTCGCCGACTGGCGGGCGGAAACCGTGGCTAAGGAGAAGATCAAGAAGTCGGGCAAGGCCAGGACGCCGCAGCTGAAGCTGGTCGAAAACCCGGACGTGCTCGCCGCCTTGAGCGCCCCCGGCAACCTCCGGCCCCGGCTGGTGATCGGCTTCGCCGCCGGGACCGAGAACGTGGTCGAGAACGCCGTCGCCAAGCGCGCCGCCAAGGGCTGCGACTGGATGGTCGCCAACGACGTGTCGCCGGAGAACGGCGTCCTGGCGGGCGATTCCAACACCGTGCACCTGATCACCGCGGGCGGCGTCGAGGATTGGCCACGGCTTTCCAAGACGGCGGTCGCCGAGCGGCTGGCGGCGCGCGTCGCCGCGGCGCTCAGGGCGTCGTGAGGCCGGGCGGATGGAAGAGATACCGGTGACCATCCAGCGCCTGCCGCACGGCGCCGGGCTGCCGCTGCCGGCGCCGGCCACCGCGGCGAGCGCCGGCGCGGATTTGCTGGCGGCGGTCGGCGAGCCGGTGACGCTCATGCCCGGCCAGCGCGTGCTGGTGCCGACGGGCATCGCCATCGCCCTGCCGCAAGGCTACGAGGCCCAGGTGCGGCCACGCTCGGGCCTCGCCGCGGAGCACGGGGTGACGCTGTTGAACAGCCCCGGCACCATCGATGCCGACTACCGCGGCGAGATCGGCGTGCTCTTGATCAACCACGGCGCGGCGCCGTTCAAGATCAGCCGCGGCATGCGCGTCGCCCAGCTGGTGATCGCGCCGGTCAGCCGGGTGCGTTGGCGCGAGGCGAACACACTCGAGGACACGGCGCGCGGCGCCGGCGGCTTCGGCTCGACCGGCACCGGCGGCCGCTAGGCGACGACGGGGGCGGGGCGAAGGATGCTGAGACTATCGAAAAAGATGCTGTTCGCCATCGAGGCGGTGCTCGACATCGCCTACCACGCCGGGCCCGAGCCGGTGCAGAGCCGCGAGATCACCCGCCGCCAGGGCATTCCGCGCCGCTATCTGGAGCAGGCTCTGCAGACCCTGGTGCGCGAGGGAATCCTGGTCGGCGTGCGCGGCCCGCGCGGCGGCTATCGGCTCGCCAGGGAGCGCCGGCGCATTTCCATCGGCGACATCGTGCGCGTGGTGCGCGACATGGAATCCGCCAACGACCTGATCGAGTCGACGCCCGGCTCCGAACTCGGCCACAAGGTGGTGCGGCCGGTGTGGCAGGAGCTGCACGGCGAGCTGATGCGGCGCCTCGACAGGCTTACCGTCGACGACCTGTGCAACCGCGCCAACGAGACCGGCATCAAGAGCGAAGGCCGCCAGAACCTGGACTTCACCATTTGACGGAAACGGCCGAGCCATGAACGACACGCCGAAGAGCGCCGCCCGGCCGGAATTCCGCGGCCGCATCTACGACAGCATCGTCGACACCATCGGCGCCACGCCGCTGGTCCGGCTCGCCAGTCTCGCCCGCGACCAAGGGGTGAAAGCCGACATCCTCGGCAAGTGCGAGTTCTTCAACCCGTTGGGCTCGGTCAAGGACCGCATCGGCCAAGCCATGGTCGAGGCGGCGGAGAAGGACGGCCGCATCGGCCCCGGCGCGACGCTGGTCGAGCCGACGTCGGGCAATACCGGCATCGCGCTGGCGTTCGTTTGCGCGGCCAAGGGCTACCGGCTGATCCTGACGATGCCGGAGAGCATGTCGGTGGAGCGCCGCAAGATCCTGCTGCTGCTCGGCGCCGAGCTGGAGCTGACGCCGGCGGCGCTGGGCATGAACGGCGCCATCGAGCGGGCGCGCCAGATCGTCAAGTCGACCCCGGGCGCCATCATGCTGCAGCAGTTCGAGAACCCGGCCAATCCGGACATCCACCGCCGCACCACCGCCGAGGAGATCTGGCGCGACACCGACGGCGCCGTCGACGTCATCGTCTCGGGCGTCGGCACCGGCGGCACCTTGACCGGCTGCGCCCAGGTGCTGAAGCCGCGAAAGAAGTCGCTGCGCGTGGTCGCGGTCGAGCCCGAGGACAGCCCGGTGCTGTCGGGCGGCATGCCGGGCCCGCACAAGATCCAGGGCATCGGCGCCGGGTTCGTGCCGAAGATCCTCGACACCGGCGCCATCGACGAGGTGCTCCGGATCAGCAACGAGACCGCGTTCGCGGTGGCGCGCAAGGTCGCCAAGCTGGAGGGCATCGCCGTCGGCATCTCGTCCGGCGCCGCGCTCGCCGCCGCGCTCGAGGTCGGCGGCCGGCCGGGCATGGCGGGCAAGACCGTCGTCGTCATTCTGCCCGATTTCGCCGACCGCTATCTGTCGACGGCGCTGTTCGACGGTTTAAATGCGGAGCCGAAACCGAAATGACCTTCACCGAGGCGCAGATCAACCGCTATGCCCGCCACATCCTGCTCCAGGAGGTCGGCGGCGAAGGCCAGGCGAAGCTGTTGAAGTCGCGGGTGCTGGTGATCGGCGCCGGCGGTCTCGGCTCGCCGCTGCTGATGTATCTCGCCGCCGCCGGCGTCGGCACCCTCGGCGTCGTCGACGACGACGTGGTCGATCTGTCGAACCTGCAGCGCCAGATCGTGCATTCGACCGCCGCCATCGGCTCCCCGAAGGTGGAGAGCGCCAAGAAGACCCTCGCCGGCATCAACCCGGAGGTCACGGTCAGGACGCACCAAACCCGGATCGGGCCGGAGAACGCGCTCGACTTGATCGCGGGCTACGACCTGGTCGCCGACGGCTCCGACAACTTCGCCACAAGGTTCCTGGTCAACGACGCCTGCTACTTCGCGAAGAAGACGCTGGTGTCCGGGGCGATCCTGCGCTTCGACGCGCAAATCTATACCTTCAAGGCGCACGTCGCGGACGCCGGCGGCGGGCATGGGCCGTGCTACCGCTGCATCTTCCGCGAGGCGCCGCCGGACGGCCAGATCCCGACCTGCGCCGAGGCCGGCGTGCTGGGCGCGCTGTGCGGCATGGTCGGCTCGCTGCAGGCGACCGAGGTGTTGAAGGAACTGCTCGGCATCGGCGATAGCCTGTCGGGCTCGCTGATCGTCTGCGACGGGCTCGGCGCCACCTTCCGCAAGATCAAGGTCAAGGCCGACCCCGGCTGCCCGTTGTGCGGGGAGGCGCCTTCCATCGCCGACCTGTCGCGGCACGCCGCTTGAGGGCACGGGCGAACCGATGGCCGCCGCCACCCCTCCCGACAAGCTTTCCGTCATCGTCTATTCCGGCGCCTACGACCGCGTCCACTATGCGCTGGTGCTGGCGGCCGCGGCGGCCGCCATCGGCAGGCCGGTGACGCTGTTCTTCACCATGGGCGCGTGCAAGGCGCTCAAGCGCGCCGGCGCCGACGGCAAGCCGGCGTGGCGAAAGCTGCCGTTGAGCGAGGGCCCCGGGGCGAACAAGGGAACCGGCGGCAAGCGCGACGACGGCTACGCCAAGGCGGGCGTCGCCACCTTCGAGGAGCTGCTGGCCTCGTGCGTGCAGTTCGGGGTCACGTTCATGGTCTGCGAGATGGGGCTCAGGGCGATGGGGCTGGAGGGCAAGCCGCTTCGCGACGACGTGCCGATCCAAGAGGGCGGCGTCGTCAGCTTCCTCAACGACGCCTCGAAGGACGGCGCCGTCATTTTCATCTAAGGCGCGGTGCGCGCGGCGGCCCGCCGGGGCTGGCCGCCGACTCGTCCGAAACTCGTCCGAATCTCGTCCGAATCTCGTCCGAAACTCGTCCGGAACTCGTCAGAATCTCGTCCGAAACTCGTCATTTCCGGCCGCCGTTTTTCGCCCAACCCCTTGATCTGCCACGATTCACGCCCCGGAAAATTTTTTTATTCTCATCATTTCTCATCATTTTTGGCCGTAACCCCTCGAATCAGCAACCAACTGCCGTTGCCGGCACGGGCGGCACCAAGGCCACACCCGCGCCCCGGCGCCGGTGAAAATCCTATTCACGATGTCCAAGAGCGACCCCGCCTTCGCTCCTGTCGGAGCTACGGCGGGCTTGCCCGCCGTAGCTTGAGCGAAGGCGGGGTAGAGAACATATATAGAACATCGGCGGCTCGATGTCAAGGGCCTTCGGAAGAATTTCCGGAATAAAACGGCCCGGTTGCCCCCTCCGGCGCCGCGCCCCGCGGCAACCCGCTGGAACGGCCGCCATGAACTTTCGAAGTCCTCGCTTGCAGGATGCGGCGGAGCCAAGAAGGCCCGGGAGGTTTACTCAAACGGCGCGGAAGCGCCGCGTCAGCGGGAAGACGGTGATGCCCTACCAACTCACTTAGCGACCGTCAACTAAGACGCTGCGGGTTGACGATCAAACACTTCCCGCTTTTACACTCACGATAGTCCGAGCGACATTTATTGGCCCAGCGGAAATCTCCCAGAACGAGCACAAAGCAAGCGCATTGGGCAAGCGTGCGCTACGCCCCATTTGCGTCATGCTTGTCTCGAAAGCAAATATGGCGAGCGCTTGTCCCTTTTGGGGAGTCGGGGACTTGGGCGAAGCTTGAACGTAGGCCTTGTTTTTATGGAGGCATATTGCTCCTACAAGATCA
>JACPJY010000340.1 GCA_016187325.1 Rhodospirillales bacterium
GCCGGTGGCGCTTTATATCCTCAACAACAAGCGCTCGGCGCTCGCCCGCATCGAGGAAAAATTCAAGATGTCGGTGCGCTTGGAAAGCGACGACACTCTGATCCCGCCCAACTTCCGGATCGATCGGATCGGCGAGGACGGCCGTCCGATCGTCGCTGCCGAAACCGGGTCGGCGCCGCGTGAAGGCGCCCGCGAAGACGGCGGCCGACGCCGGCAACGCCGCGGCCGGCGGCGGCATGGCGAGGAAGGTGGCGACGTCCATCACGAAGCACCCGAGGCGGCGGCCGCGAGCGCCGCGGCCGACACCGGCGGTCAGGTCGGTCAGGTTGGTCAGGTCGCCCAGAGCGTCCAGGCCGGCCACGCCGATGTCCAGGCTCCTCCGGCCAACGTCGCCCCGCGCCCGTCGGACGATATGTCGGCGCCGCGGGGCAAGCGGCGGCGGCGCGGCCGGCGCGGCGGCCGACGCCGGCGGCGCGAAGGCGAACACCGTTCCGGCGAGGCGTTCCCGCGGCCGGCGGCGACGGTACCCGGACAGCCCGTTGCCAGTGCCCCTCAGGACACCGCTCTGCTAAGCCCGCCTGAACCCTTGATCCCGCTGGCGCCGCCCAAGAGCGCCAGTGGCGAGGTCATCCCGTTGCCCGATGCCCGCAACCAGCCCCCCTCCAAAAAGCGGGGCGGTCGGCGGCGGCGCGGCCGTGGCGGCGGCGGAGCGGTGCCGTCGATAGCCGGCGGACCACGCCCGGCTGCCGGTCAGCAAGGCCCGACGACGTTCCCGCAACAACAGCCGGCGAGGGCGGCCACTTCTCCCGCGGCCTCCCCTGCCGCTCCTCCCGTGGCTCGCCCCGCGGCACCGCCCGCGATGGGCGGCGGCGGAACTTTCCCGGCGCCGCAACCGGCGCCTGCCCCTAAACCGGAGCAACCCGCGACCGCGGGCGCTACCGCGAAGACCACTGTCGTCAAAGTTGGTGGCGAGGCGAGCCCGGCTCAGGCGCCGGAAAAACCGGCGACGCGCAAGGGTTGGTGGAGTCGCATTACCGAGTGATCGACGGCCGTCAGCGGCGCCAGCGGCGAAGCCGATCCGCCGCTTCCGCCATGTCGGCATGTTCGCCGGCAAAACAAAACCGCATGAAGCGGTGGCCGCGCCCGGGATCGAAATCGATCCCGGGCGTCGCTGCGACTCCGGTTTCGGCAAGCATCCGCTTGCAAAATTCCTGGCTGTCGTTGGTCATGTGAGCGACGTCGGCGTAGATGTAGAACGCGCCTTCAGCCGGCGCCAGCTTGCGGAATCCGGCTTTCGGCAATTGCTCCAGCAACAGTGCCCGATTTTCCGCATAGCGGACGACGTTGGCATCCAGTTCGTCGCGGCAGTCGAACACCTTGAGGGCCGCGAACTGCGATAGAGTCGGCGGTGAAATGAAAAAATTCTGCGCCAGGCATTCGACGGAGCGGCACAGATCCGGTGGCACGACCATCCACCCGATGCGCCAGCCGGTCATCGAAAAATATTTCGAGAAGCTGTTGACGACGATTGCCTTCGCCGTGTGCGCGAGCACGGTAGTTGCTAGTTCCCCATAGGTGATGCCGTGGTAGATCTCGTCCGAGATCAGGCGAATGCCTCGATCCTCGCAGTAATCGACGATGGCCTTGAGTTCGCCGGCGTGGATCATGGTTCCGGTGGGATTCGAGGGGCTGGCGATGATCAGGCCGTCGATGGCCCGCGCTGACTGCCTGGCCGCCCGATCCAACAATTCCGGCGTCGGCTGGAAGTTGGTTTCCGGACCGGTCTGAAGATCGACGACCTCGACGCCGACGGCTCTGAGAATGTTGCGATAGGCAGGATAGCCCGGGCTGGCGAGGGCGACCCGGTCGCCGGCCTCGAAGGCGGCAAGGAACGACAGCACGAACCCGCCCGACGAACCGGTCGTGACGATCACCCGTTCCAGTTCGACGGTCACCCCGTAGACGTCCCGATAATGGGCGGCAATGCGGCGCCGCAGGGCCGGCAGGCCGGTGGCCTCGGTGTAACCGATGCGGTCGTCAAACAGCGCCGTTCGTGCCGCCTCCAGGACGGCCTTGGGCGCGCTGGTGCCGGGCTGCCCCACCTCAAGATGCAGCACGCCTTCGCCACCGGCCTCGCGTTCGTTGGCGGCGCGCATCACGTCCATGACGATAAAGGGCGGGATGGCCCCGCGTTTGGCGACCTTGAGGACCATGTTAGCGGGGCGCCGTTACCGGTTTATTCGCTGCCGGCGGCAAGGCCGAACCCACGGGGATCGCTCTTCATCGAACAGGATACTTCATCCCTGGTCGGAATGCCGGACCGACAAAAGACCGCGTTGACCAAGCCGATTTTCGCCGTCTGCCCGACGTTGTGGCCCTTGTTGGTCAGGCTTTGGGCGACCGACGCCTCCAAGCCCCGTTCGTAAAAAGTCAGATCGGACACGCCGTCATTGTGAATGCGCTTCGCGGCGACGGCCATTTCGAGGGTTTCATCGTCTTTGCCCAATAGAGCGCGCGTGACGACGTTGACCAGGGCGCTCGGCGCTGCGGTGCCGCCCGAGGCCGCCGCCGCCATATAAAAGACGTTGTGAAGGTCGCTGACCAGCAGCATCGGCGCCAGCGAATCGGGACCTCGACCGCGGGGGGCCGGCAACGCGGCGAGAATGATGCCCATGCCATCGGCAACGCGGCCGGCGCCGAACAGATTATTCAAGGTAAGCGTACACGCGACCGCCGAGCCTTCGCGGTCGACGGTGACGAAACCCGTGCCCGTGGGATTGTCCGGGTTCTCCGCCTGCGCTTGATTGGCTGCCGCCCACGTCGTATGCTCGTCCGAGCGGTACCCCGCGAGCAGGCGCGCGATGTTTTCCCTGGCGACCAGGGAATCGGAATTGGCCGTGGCCGTGCCATCGATCCGAAGCCACCGGTCACGGTTGGCGAACGCTCGCCCGGTGACCTCGGCCATCAGATGCGCGCGCGCGTCCGATGATGTGCGTTCCCATTGTCCGTCCTCGACCAGCATTCCCATCATTTGCGCCGCCAGCACGCCAGCCGGTCCGGGAGGAGTCGGAAAATGGAAATTGGCGTTCTTGATGTAGGGAACCTTGATGGTCGGTCGCCACTGCGGTGAATAGGCACGCATGTCCTCGAGACTCAACGATCCGCCGGCATTGGTGACAGCGGCGATGAACTGCCGCGCCGCCAACCCGGCGTAAAAATCGCCGGCGCCGCGCGCCCTGAGACGACCCAGCACCGACGACAAGTCGAGTTGTTTCAGGTAATCCCCTTCCTTGATGGCGGTACCGTCTTTGCCGGCGGCGAAGATCTTGCGCATCCCCGGGTCCGCCAGCGTCGTCGGCGCCGCCCTTCGCAAGTCGTTGGCAAATGCCCGCGACACTTGATTGCCGAAACGCGCCAACTGTTCCGCGGGCGTGATAAGCTGCGCCCATTGCAGCCGCCCGTATTTGGCATGAAGGGCGCCAATCCCGCGGATGAAACCGGGAACGGCAACGGGGTGAACCGTGATCGGCGACATCCTGCCGGGAGTCGCGGCTTGGAAGTCCAGGGTTTCGGTCCGCTTCGACTTGACGTCGTGGACGACGCATATGCCGCCGCCACCGAGCCCAGCCGATGACGGCAACGTCACCGAAAGCGCCAACGAGACGGCAACCGCCGCGTCGGCCGCCGTTCCCCCGGCCGAGAGGATTTCGCGGCCGACCAACGCCGCGCGCGGCTCGTCGGTCGCCACGCCGCCGAGGAACCCCTGAACGAACCCGATGGTCCCGCGCTTCGATTCGTCTTCCTTGGTTTGAAACGGATTGATGGCCGCCAGCGGGTTTGACGAGCAGGCGGTCAAAGCCAACACCAACAAAACCGACACAAATTGACCACAATCCCCGATGAGATTACGTTTTCCCAAGGAAGCGGCGATCGCCAATCGTCGGCCGGCGGTGCCTGGAATGAATGCTTCGATGAATCGCATATCCGTAAAGGCCGCAGTTTACCTTGTCGCTGCCGTCCTCGCGGCGGGCGCCGTACCAGCGCATGCCCAGAACCAGAAGATATCATTTATCCGCGACGCGGAGATCGAAAATACTATCCGAGAATTCGCGATTCCAGTGTTCCACGCCGCCGGACTTGATCCCACGGCGGTCAGCATCTACCTGGTCCAGGATGGCTCTATAAATGCGTTCGTGGCCGGCGGACAAAGGCTGTTCCTCAATACGGGCTTGCTGACGCGAACCACCAACGCCGGTCAGGTTATCGGCGTGATCGCCCACGAAACGGGCCATATCGCCGGTGGTCATTTGGCCCGCATTCAGGACGCCCTCCAGAACTCCACGGCGACGACCATACTGGCGATGCTTTTGGGCGGCGCCGCCATCGGCGCCGGCCGCGGCGATATCGGCTCGGCGATCGTCTCCGCCGGCCAAAGCGTCGGACTTCGCAGCCTGCTGCAATATAGCCGCACGCAGGAATCGGCGGCCGACCAGGCGGGCTTGAAATTTCTCGAGAGCGCGGGGATTTCGGCGAAGGGCCTGCTCGAGTTCATGAACATCCTGGGCGACCAGGAGCTGTTGCGGCCGGAGCAGCAAGACCCCTACGTGCTGACGCACCCGTTGCCCCGGGACCGCATCATTGCGATCCAGGATTATGTCTCCCGTTCCCCGATCGCCGACAAGCCGGTGTCGAACGAATTCGCCGCCATGCACGCGCGGATGAAAGCCAAGCTTTACGCATTCTTGAATCCCCTCACGCGCACGCTCAAACTTTACAAGGAGAGTGACAACAGCCTGGAGTCCCGATACGCACGCGCCATTGCGTATTTCCGGAAGCCCGACATGGCCAAGGCTATCCCGCTGATCAACGGGTTGATCGCCGAGCATCCGGACGATCCCTATTTCTGGGAGCTGAAGGGTCAGATGTATTTCGAAACCGGCGATGCAAAGTCGGCCCTGGGGCCGTATCAAAAGGCCGTCCAACTGTTGCCGAACAGCGAACTGATACGCACCGACCTGGCGCGTATCCAGTTGGCGTTGAACGATCCGGAAATGCTGGACGCGGCGATCAAAAACCTGCGCTACGCCATCGGCCGCGAGCGAGACGTGCCCTTCCGGTGGCATCAATTGGCAATCGCCTACGGGCGAAAGGGAGACAAGGGCCACAGTTCGCTCGCGTTGGCCGAGGAGGCGCTGCTGCTGGGCCGGAAGCCGGTGGCTCGCTATCATGCCGGTCTCGCGGCGCAGACATTCCCCAAGGGCTCACGCGAGTGGCTGCAGGCCGAGGACATCCTGATCGCCGCCAAGGAAGAAAAAAAGCCATAACGGTTTTCCAATGACGGCTCGGTTGTCTTCGCGACGAAGCCTGCTCGGGGCCTTGGGCGTTGCGTCCCTGGCAGCCTA
>JACPJY010000341.1 GCA_016187325.1 Rhodospirillales bacterium
ATTACTATTACCGGGCCTGGCAGGCGCCGAGCCCGGAATGGAGCGTGATGAAGGTGCGCATCGGCAAGGACAACGCCGTCACCGTCGACGCCGCCGTCACCAACGAGACGATGTCGAAGACGATCATGGAGCGCAGCCGCTCCGAGCAGATGGAGATCGCGCGCAAGGCCTGCCCGGCCGTCACCGACAAAGTGTGGAAACACGTCGACAAGAAGCAGCAGATCGGCGTCGCGCTGTCGGGCTCCGCCGGGCCCAGCATCAATGCGCTGTGCAAACGGCCGTAAGACGGGTTAACCACAAAGGCACAGAGACACAGAGAAGAAGAAACTGTTGCGGGCTTCGCGCGCGGGGCGCCTTGCAGCCGCCACCTGTCATTCTTCGCGCCGAAGGCGCAATAAATCTTTCTTGCTTCTCTGGGCCTCGCTGTCTCTGTGGTGAGTCTTAACCCCGTGGCTCAACCCTTCTTGACTTTATTCTTCAGCACGCCGCCGGGCCTCAGGAACCGCTGCGGCTCGCGGCTGCCGCCGGAGCCGGCCGGCGAGCCGGTGGCGATGATGTCGCCGGGCGTGAGCCGCATCACGGTCGAGACGTAGTTGACGATGGAGGGGATGTCGAAAATCATGTCGGTGACGGTGGCCGACTGCACAAGCTCGCCGTTGAGCCGGGTCGAGAGCCGCATTTTCTTCACGTCCTCGATCTCGTCCCTGGTCACGAAGCACGGCCCCGAGGCGCCCGAGTTGGTGAAGTTCTTGCCGGCCGGCACGCTGTGCTTTTGCCAGGCGCGGACGCTGCCGTCGTTCATGATGGTGAAGCCGGCCAGCACGGCAAACGCCTTTTCCTTCGGCACGTCGCGGCATTCCCTGCCGATCACCAGCACCAGCTCGCCCTCGTAGTCGAAGGTCTGATCCGCCGGCGGCTTCGGCTGCTGCAATGGCTCGCGGTGGCCGACCAGCGCACCCTCCCACTTGGCGAACAGCGTAATGTGCTCGGGTGGCGGCGCCGCCCCCAGCACCGGATGGCGCTTCGGGTAGTTGACGCCAACGCAGATCACCTTTTCGGCGTCCCACAGCGGCGGCAGGTAGCGCACGGCGTTCAGCTTGTGGTCGGGCTTGCGGCCCCTCGCCCACCTGGCAAGCTCCGGGAAGCCCTTGTTTTCAATGACGGCGCGGATGGACGGAAATTTCTTGGCCAGCCGGCCCTTGACCTCGATGATGCCGGCGTCGGTGTAGACGCCGAGCCTGGGCTGGCCGCCCGGGCTTTTGCGGAAGCATGCGAGCTTCATGGATTGTCCCTTCTCCTCCCTTTTGCCGCCCCGGCCGCCGGCCCGTTGCGGGAGCGGCGGCGGCGATGGCGGCGGCGATGGCGGCGGCGATGGCGGCGGCGAATGTCTAGCACGATTTTTCTGCCGGCGGCAGCGTCCGCAACGATGCCGGAGACGGTCCACCGGCGCTGATCGCGAAATTTTTTTTCGTTTTGGCGGAAATTCCGTCGCTTATCCCCGGGTTCCACAGGGCTGTGGATTGAATCCGGGTTCCGGCCTGTCCGCCGCGGTGGTATTGTTTTTACTGGAACCTGAGATTTTGGCTGGCTTGCCAGTCGGGGTTTTGGGGCCCGCTCAAAGTTTCCCAGGGTCCGCAAGGATTTTAAGAGATTTTGAGTGGCGGCGGCCCGGCTGAGCGATCGGCCGGGTCGTTCCATTTTCGCGTGGTTTCGGGCGGTCGCCTTTCCGCTCCCCCGGAATCCGTCTATACCTGCCCAGCCATGCCGCTGATCACCGACACCCGGGCGCTCGACGATTTCTGCCGCCGCCTCGCCGCCGCCGAGTTCGTCACCGTCGATACCGAGTTCATGCGCGAGCGCACCTACTGGCCGGTGCTTTGCCTGGTGCAGCTCGCCGGCCCCGACGAGGCGCACGCCGTCGACGCGCTGGCCCCCGGCATCGAGTTGAAGCCGCTGTTCGAGCTCCTCGCGAACACCCGCGTTTTGAAGGTGTTTCACGCCGCCCGCCAGGACCTGGAGATCTTCCACCATCTTTCCGGCAGGCTGCCGACGCCGGTGTTCGACACCCAGGTGGCGGCGATGGTGTGCGGCTTCGGCGACGCGGTCGGCTACGAGACGCTAATCTCGAAGCTGACCAAGGCCCACGTCGACAAGGGCTCGCGCTTCACCGACTGGTCGCTCAGGCCGCTGTCCGAACGCCAGGTCGCCTATGCGCTCAACGACGTGGTGCTCCTGCGCCCGGCCTACGAGAAGCTGCGCAACAAGCTGCACGCCAACGGCCGCGAAGCGTGGCTGGAGGAGGAGATGGCGACGCTGAACGCGCCCGCCACCTACGACGGCGACCCGATGCACGTCTACCGGCGGATCAAGACCCGCTCCGCCAACGGCCGCATGCTCGCCGTGTTGCGCGAGATCGCCGCCTGGCGCGACAAGGAGGCGCGCCGCCGCGACGTGCCGCGCAACCGCATCCTGCGCGACGAGGCGCTGGTCGAGATCGCCCATCACACGCCGGCCAACGCCGAGCAGCTCGCCCGCACCCGCGG
>JACPJY010000355.1 GCA_016187325.1 Rhodospirillales bacterium
GCCACCGGCCGCCGCGACACCGGCCCCGGCACCGGCTGCCGGCGAGCCGCCGGCCGCATCCGAAACCCCGCCCGCAGCGGCCGCCCCGCCGCCGGCCGCCAAGCCGCCGGCGAAGGAAAAGGCAAAGCCCGGCAAGGCCGCCAAGCCGGCCGAAGCGCCGAGCGTGAAGTCGCCGCAGGCGGTCGCCGCCACCGCCGCCGCCAGCCAGCGGCTGGCCGAGATCAAGGTGCTGGTCTTCAACGACCTGCTGGAGGCGGTCGACCTGGCCGAGATTTCGAAGCTCGGCCCGGACCAGGTGCGCGAAGAAATCACCGACATGACCGCCGAGATCATCTCCATGCGCGGCTTGGTGCTGACCGTCCAGGAGCAGCAGCAGGTGGTGCAGGACATCTGCAACGACATCCTCGGCCTCGGGCCGCTGGAGCCGCTGATCGAGCGCGACGACATCGCCGATATCATGGTCAATGGTGCCGGCAAGGTCTACATCGAGACCGGCGGCAAGATCCAGCTCACCGACATCAAGTTCCGCGACAACGCGCAGTTGATGAACATCTGCCAGCGCATCGTCACCCAGGTCGGGCGGCGGGTCGACGAATCCAGCCCTATCTGCGACGCCCGGCTTCTCGACGGCTCGCGCGTCAACGTCATCGCGCCGCCGCTGGCCATCGACGGCGCCGCGCTCACCATCCGCAAATTCAAGAAGGAGAAGCTGACGCTCGACAGCCTGGTGAAGTTCGGCAGCGCCAGCCAGTCGATGGCCGAAGTGCTGGAAGTGATCGGCGCCTCGCGCATCAACATCCTGATATCGGGCGGCACGGGATCAGGCAAGACGACACTCCTCAACTGCATGACCCGCTTCATCGACCCCAACGAGCGTACCATCACTTGCGAGGACTCAGCCGAATTGCAGCTGCAGCAGCCGCACGTGGTGCGCCTCGAAACGCGGCCGCCGAACTTGGAAGGCGCCGGCGAGATCACCATGCGGGATCTGGTCAAGAACTGCCTGCGTATGCGCCCGGAGCGGATCATCGTCGGCGAGGTGCGCGGCCCCGAGGCTTTCGACCTGCTGCAGGCCATGAACACCGGCCACGACGGCTCGATGGGTACGATCCACGCCAACAACCCGCGCGAGGCCATCAGCCGCGTCGAGAACATGATCGCCATGGGCGGCTACACGCTGCCGGCGAAGGCGGTGCGCGAGCAGTTCGCCGCCGCCATCAACGTCATCATCCAGGCGTCGCGGCTCCGCGACGGCTCGCGCAAGATCACCCACATCACCGAGGTGATCGGCATGGAGGGCGACGTCATCACCCTGCAGGACCTATTCCTTTACGAGTTCGAGGGCGAGGACGAGAACGGCAAGCTGATCGGCGCCCACCGGCCCACGGGATTGAGGCCGAAGTTCTGGGAAAAGGCCCGCTATTTCGGACTCGAGCCTAAGCTCGCCAAGGCGCTCGGCATGGGCTTGGGCATGGGCATGGAATGATCAGCCAGCAGACCTCCGTCGCCGCGATGCTGATCCTCGGCGGCTTGATCATCGGCGCCGTCTTCATCATCCGCCCGAAAGTGCTGCTGCGAAAACGCATGAACCAGATCGGCATGATCGGCGACGGTGGCGCCTCCGACAAAGCCGAAAGCCGCCGCCAGAAGCGCATCCAGGAAAAGGTCAAGCAGCTTGAGCAGAAGAGCCGGAAGCAAAGCCGCCTGGAGGCACTGCGCTCGCAGATCATGCAGGCCGGCCTCGACATCAACCTCGGCACCTATTTTGTGTTCAGCGCCATCATCGGCGTGTTCGCGTCTCTCGGCTATCTTCTGACCGGGTTACCGCCGCTCGGTGCGGTCCCGGTGCTGCTGATTGGCGCGTTTCTGGTACCCAAGCTGCTGCTTGGTTCGATGGCCGACCGGCGGCAGCGGAAATTCACGCGCAATTTTGCCGACGCCGTCGACCTGATCGTCCGCGGCATCCGCTCGGGCCTGCCGATCAACGAATGTTTCCGCGTCGTCGCCCGCGAATTCGATCCACCGCTCGGCGAGGAGTTCAGGCTGCTGGTCGAGGGCCAGAACTTGGGCTGGACCATCGACGACCTGATGGCGCGCGGAATCCAACGCCTGCCGACGGCGGAATACAAGTTCTTCGCCATCGTCACCCAGATCCAGCGCCAGACTGGCGGCAACTTGGCGGAGACGCTGTCGAACCTGTCGAACGTGCTGCGCGAGCGCAAGAAGATGCGCGACAAGGCCCAGGCCATGGCCAGCGAGGCCAAGGCGTCGGCGATGATCATCGGCTCGTTGCCGTTCGCGGTCGCCGGCATACTCTCGGTCGTCAACCCGGCATACCTGATGCTGCTGTTCACCGAGAAGACGGGAAACTATCTGCTCGGGTTCGGAGCCTTCTGGATGACTCTGGGCTCGCTGGTCATGCGCAAGATGATCAACTTCAAGATGTAAGGGGCAAGCGGCATCGTCATGTCGATAATGGGGATGGACCTTCCGACGTTGATCATGTGGGCGCTGGTCGGAGTCGGCGTACTGTCGGGTGTCGGCTTCGGGATGCAGTTCATGAAAGGCGGCGCTAGGGCGAAGCGGATCAAGGCCGTCGTCAGCCAGCACCGGGGCGAACTCGGCCGCAAGCAGATGGAGGGTCTGGCCCGGCCGTCGGCGATTCGCCAGCAGAAGACCAAGCCGCACTTCGAGCTGCTCAACAAGCTGTTGAAAACTTTCAACCTCCAGCACGTGCTGGTGTCCGACAAAGTCCGCGACGAGCTGGCCCAGGCCGGCCTGCGCGGCCGCGGCGTCGTCGCCGCCTACATCTCGACCCGCATCTTCATGGGGATCGGCGCCGGCATCGCGACCCTGATCATGGTCGGGCTGATGAAGAAGTTCCCGTATCCGGATTTCGTGCGTTTCATCTTCGCCGGCATCGGCGCCGTCGTCGGGTTCTATATGCCGAAGCTGCTGCTCGCCAACACCGTGACGAAGCGCCAGCAGGAAATGACCGACGTCTTCCCCGACGCGCTCGATCTATTGACCATCTGTGTCGAGGCGGGACTCGGCATCGAGGGCGCGTTCGCCCGCGTCACCGAGGAGATCATCGACGCTTCGCCGATCTTGGCCCAGGAATTCGGCCTGCTGTCGGCCGAGTTGGCGTTCCTGGGCGACCGCCGGCAGGCCTACGAGAACTTCTCCAAGCGCACCGGCATGCCGGCGGCCAAGGCGCTGGCGACGGCGTTGATCCAGTCGGAGCAATACGGCACTCCGGTCGGCGTCGCGCTCAAAGTGTTGTCCCAGGAAAAACGCCAGGAACGCATGTCGGAGGCCGAGAAAAAGGCCGCCGCGCTGCCGGCCAAGCTGACGGTGCCGATGATCATCTTCTTCCTGCCGGTGCTGTTCATTGTCGTCATCGGCCCGGCCGCTATGCAGATTGGCGGCAGGTAACGCCGCGTCGCGGTTTGTGGCGGCGGCGCGCATTTCTGCGTAAGATGCCTTGATGAGCGACTTCGCCGACCAATACCTCAAGGAGACGACCGAAATCATCGCCGCCATCGATCGCAACGCGGTCGAGAAGGTGGTGAAGGGGCTCGCCCGCGTGTACGGAAGAGGCGGCCGGCTGTTCATCCTCGGCGTCGGCGGCTCGGCCAGCCACGCCGGGCACGCCGTCAACGACTTCCGCAAGATCTGCGGCTTCGAAGCCTACGCGCCGACCGACAACGTCTCCGAGTTGACCGCCCGCATCAACGACGACGGCTGGGAGACCACGTTCTCGGAATGGCTGAAGGGCTCGCGGCTGGGCAACAAGGACGCGGTGCTGGTGTTCTCGGTCGGCGGCGGCGACCAGCAGAAGAACATCTCGGTCAACCTGATCCGCGCGCTGGAACTGGCGAAATCAGTCGGTGCTGCCACCTTCGGCGTCGTCGGGTCGGCGGACGGATTTACCGCCAAGGCCGCCGACACCTGCGTCGTCATCCCGCCGCTGCACCCCGAGCGCCGCACCCCCCACACCGAGGGCCTGGCGGCAGTAATCTGGCACCTGATTGTCAGCCACCCGGCGCTGAAGGTCTCCGAAACCAAGTGGGAGTCCGTTCGTTGACGCAAAAGGGCGATGGCGCACGTTACGTCATCGTCGGCGGCGCCGGGTTCATCGGCAGCCACCTCATCGACCGCTTGCTCGACGACAAGGGAACGCGAGCCGTAACCGTTTACGATAATTTCTCGTCGGGCCGCGACTGGCACCTCGAGCACCGCCTCGGCGACAAGCGACTGAGCGTGGTCCGCGCCGACGCCGCCGACCGCCGGCGGCTGGCGCGGGCGGTCGCCGGCCATGGCGTCGTCGTACACCTTGCCGCCAACCCGGACATCGCCCGCGCCGCGATGGAGCCGGCGATCGACTTCGACCAGGGCACGGTGCTCACCCACAACGTGCTGGAAGCGATGCGCGCCTCCGATTGTCGGCGCATCCTCTACGCCTCGGGCAGCGGCGTCTACGGCGACCGCGGCGACCAGGAGGTTGCCGAGGATTCGGGTCCGATGCTGCCGATCTCCACTTACGGCGCCAGCAAGCTCGCCTCGGAAGCGATGATCTCCGCTTATTGCCACATGTTCGGCTTCACCGGCTGCGCATTCCGCATGGGCAACGTCGTCGGCGCCCGCCAGACCCACGGCGTCGGCCTCGATTTCGTGAACAAGCTGCGCGCCAACCCCAAGCGGCTCGATATCCTCGGCGATGGCCGCCAGAGCAAGTCCTACATCCATGTCACCGACGCCATCGCCGCTATTCTCCACGCCGGCACGCATTACCGGGCACCGTTCGGCGTCTTCAACATCGCCACCGGTGACGCCATCACGGTCAAGGAAATCGCCGACGAGGTGGCGGCGAGCCTGGGCTTGGATGCGGCCGCCATCGAATACCGATTCACCGGCGGCAGCCGCGGCTGGTCGGGCGACGTGCCGGTGGTCCGCCTCGACTGCCGGCGCATCCGCGATCTCGGCTGGCGCTGCCGGCTGGGCTCGCGTCAGGCGGTCCGCCTTTCCTTGAAGGCGCTGGTCGAAGATGCGAGGATCGCCGGCGCCTGAAGCCCCGCGACGGGCGGTGGCCGGCGCCGCGCCGCGGTTTTCGGCAGAACCATGATCATCACCCGCACACCCTTGAGAATCTCGATCGGCGGCGGCGGCACCGACCTGCCGTCCTATTACGAGAAATTCGGGGGCTTCGTGATCTCGGCAGCGATCAACAAGCACGTCTACATCACCGTCAACCGCACTTTCCGTCCCGGCTACCTGCTCAAGTACTCGAAGCTGGAGCACGCCGAGAGCGTGGACGATATCAAGCACGATATCCTGCGCGAAGCGCTGCGTCTGATGGACATCGAGCCGGCGGTGGAGGTCGTCAGCATCGCTGACGTGCCGGCCGGAACCGGGCTCGGATCATCGGGCAGCTTCACCGTCGGCTTGGTGCACGCGCTTTATGCCTACAAGCGCCGCAAGATCTCGACGGAAGAGCTCGCCCAGCTCGCCAACCATATCGAGATGGACATCTTGGGCGAACCCTGCGGCAAGCAGGATCACACCATCGCCGCCTATGGCGGCCTGACGTGCCAGGAATACCATCCGTCGGGCGCGGTCACGGTCGCGCCCCTCGATATCAGCGAGGCGACGATCAGGGACCTACGCGAGAACCTGCTGTTGTTCTTCACCGGCTATAGCCGCGGGGCCGCCGGGCTTCTCGCCGACCAGAAGGCGAAATCCGAGACCGGCGACAAGCGGATGCTGGAGAACCTGCACCGGGTCAAGGAGCTCGGGCTCGAGATCAAAAAGCGTCTTGAGGCCGGCGATACCCGGGGCTTCGCCGCCCTCATGCACGAGCACTGGCTCAACAAGCAAAAGCGCGCCGGCTCGATCTCCAACCGCCGTATCGACGAGATTTATGCGCTGGCACGCAACAACGGCGCTCTGGGCGGCAAGCTGGTCGGCGCCGGTTCCGGCGGGTTCCTCTTGTTCTATACCCCGGAACGGGCACGATTGCGGGCTGCCATGGACGGAGCCGGCCTACAGGAGATGGATTTCGCCTTCGATTTCGACGGCTCGATCGTACAGCTCCGAAACTGATGCAGTGCCTGATCCTCGCTGGCGGCCTGGGAACGCGCATGAAGCCGACGACCAGGCATCTGCCGAAGGCGTTGATTCCGGTGCGCGGACGCCCGTTCGCCGAATGGCAGTTGGAGTGGTTGAAGGGGCAGGGCGTCGAGCGCGTCGCATTCGCTGTTGGCCACCAGGGCGTCCAGATCCGGGATGTGCTCGGCGACGGTCAGCGTTTCGGGCTGAAGATTTCCTATTCCGACGAAGGTGGGCGCCTGATGGGCACCGCCGGCGCCATCCGCCTTGCCGTCGATCGCGGCCTCCTCGACGAGCGGTTCCTGGTGCTGTACGGCGATTCTTACCTGACCGTGGACGTTCGTGCGGTGTGGGAGGCGGCGGCTAGGCTGGGCACGCCACTGATGACGTTGTTCAAGAACGACGGCCGCTGGGACGCCAGCAACGCGGCATTCGCCGATGGCCGGGTGGTGCGCTTCGAAAAGGGGCTCGACGATCCGGCGGCCGCCGGTCTCCGGTATATCGACTACGGGCTGGCGGTGCTGCCCCGCGACGTGATCGAGGCCGAGGTGTCACCGGGCCAGCCGCACGACCTCGCCGCCGTCTACGGGCGGCTGGCGGCGGCGGGCCGATTGCGGGGCTTCGAGGTACCGACGCGGTTCTACGAGGTCGGCTCCCCCGAAGGGCTGGCCGATCTCGAGGCCTATTTGGAGGCCGCGTCTGGGTGACCGAACGGCGCCGCGTCACCAACAACGGACGAAATCGATAACGCACGGGAGCGCGACACCCTGCCGTTCGTTGCCGAGCGACGCGGCCCGAACCTGCTGGCCCGAAAACGAACCGCCGGCCCCTTTTTGCGGAGGCCGGTGGAACGCATTCCGGACCGTGACGTCGGATGTGGCCTTTTAACCGGCCGGACGTTTTTAAGGGTTCAATTGGCCGGCGAACGGGATGACGCCGGGGATCAGCCACTTCTCCCACATGTCGTCGATCTTCTTCTGGAAGTAGTCGATGTCCTCGTCGGTGAAGTGGGCGAAGCGGCCCTGCCGGCGCAGGTATTCGCGGACCGGCTTGCGCTTGAACTGCCCTTCGACGATGCGCTTGGAGCGGCCGATCATCTTGAGTTGGCCTTCCTCGACTTCGTACAACGGCCAAATGCCGGTCTCGACTGCCAGCTCGCCGAGCTCATGCGAAAACTTGGGGTCGTAGTCCCAGCCCTTCGGGCACGGATCCAGCGA
>JACPJY010000356.1 GCA_016187325.1 Rhodospirillales bacterium
TCGAAATCGTCTTCTTTAGAAATTTTTTCGGCCTCGTTTTCATGCTGCCGTGGCTGGCGAACAACGGCCTCGGCGCGCTCAAGACGCGCCGCCTCGGGCTCTACTCGGTGCGCGCCGTCCTCAACGTTGTCGCCATGCTGGCCGCGTTCAGCGCCCTTGCGATGATGCCGATCGCCGACGCCATGGCGCTCAGCTTCACGGCGCCGTTGTTCGGAACCGTACTCGCCGCCCTCGCGCTCGCCGAGGTGGTGCGGCTCAGGCGGTGGGCGGCCACCGTCGTCGGATTTTTGGGCGCCATGCTGATCCTGCGCCCGGGCTTCGGGGAAATGAACCCGGCCGCCTTGCTGGCCCTGGTGGGCGCGGCGGCCGTGGCGGCGACGGGGATCGTCATCAAGATGCTGTCCAGGACCGAGTCGGTGAATGCGATCGTCGCCTACATGGTGATTTTCCTGACCCCGATGTCGCTGGTTCCGGCGCTGTTCGTGTGGACCGCGCCGGGCCTCGAAGCCCTGCTGTGGCTGGCGATCCTCGGCGGCCTCGGCACGCTGGCCCACATCGGGGTGACGCGGGCATTCAAGACAGCCGACGCTTCGCTGGTGTTGCCGTTCGATTTCGTTCGCCTGCCGTTCGCGGCGCTGATCGGTTACGCCGCGTTCGACGAGCGCCCGGACGCGTGGACGTGGACCGCCGCCGCGGTCATCGCGGCAGCCACTCTGTACGTCGCACGTTCGGAGGCCAAGGCGGCTGGGGCCGTTACGGGCGCGGCTGCTGCTCCGGACCGCTCGCAACGGTGAAAGGCGACGTCCGCTCCCTAATCGCCCGCGCCGGCGCAGGCCTTGACCATCTCGAACAGCAGTTTCCTGACCGAGGGGCTTGAAATGCGGTAATAGGCGCGCACGAGCTCGAGGGTCTCGCGCTTGGTCAGGGGATCGGTTTTGCTCCGAGGTTTTCCGATGTCGCGAAGGCCGCGCGCCACCTGGCCTTCGACGGTCTTCAAGCTGCCCGGCACGTCGTCGAAGAAATATCCTATCGGCACATCCAGGATGAGGGACAACTGGTAAAGCCGGGATGAGCCGATGCGGTTCGACCCGCGCTCGTATTTCTGGATTTGCTGGAAAGTCAGCCCGACGGCCTCGCCGAGCTTCTCCTGGCTGAGGCCGAGCAAGGTGCGGCGCGCGCGAACCCGGTTGCCGACATGAACGTCGACGGGATTGGGCACGCCGGCGGGCAGCCTTCTTTTCGCCCGGCGCTTCAAGCGTTGCTCTTTCGATGGTTTCACGGTTTTCCCGCGCATGGCATCCCGATCCGTCACCCATAAAAACCGGTTTCGTCGTCGTTGTCGAGCCTATCACATGAAGCAGAAATGGCTAGGGGAGGATAAATAATTCAGACTGAGTCACTGCCGTAATGGAGGGCCGCTTCTCCGCCGGCATTTTTTCCGCTATAACCCAGCCGTCCTGTCGGCGAGCGAGAGGAGGGCCGGCGCCATGAAAACGAAAAAGCGAAGGCCGGCGAGGCGCAATCCGGTCGCCCGGGCGCTGAGCGAGCTCAAGCCGAAGCGGGTGCCGTCCGCCAAGGCCTACCGCCGCAAGCCGAAACACAAAAACATAGGCCGTCCCGATCTCGAAGAAGAGGACGGCCTTCGGCTTTTTTTGCATCCGCCGTTCGGCGTTTAATTCCCGCCGCCGCCTATTCCGCCGCCGCCTTCCGGCGCTTCTTGATGATGTCCATGACCTCGGCCGCCGCGGTCGGGATGTGGGTGCCGGGGCCGTAGACGGCGGCGACGCCGTTCGCGAACAAAAACTCGTAGTCCTGCACCGGGATGACGCCGCCGCAGACGACCAGGATGTCGCCGGCGCCGCCCTTGCGGAGCGAGTCGATCAGCTGCGGCACCAGGGTCTTGTGGCCGGCGGCTTGCGAGGAGACGCCGATGACGTGGACGTCGTTCTCGATCGCCTCGCGGGCGGCCTCCTCCGGCGCCTGGAACAAGGGCCCGACGTCGACCTCGAAGCCGATGTCGGCGAACGCGGTGGCGATCACCTTGGCGCCGCGGTCGTGGCCGTCCTGGCCCATCTTCACCACCAGCATGCGCGGCCGGCGGCCCTCGGCCTCGGCGAACGCCTCGACCTCCTGGCGGATCTTCCGGAAGCCGGCGTCGCCGGCGTAGGCCGAGCCGTAGACGCCGGTGATCGAGCGGATCTGCGCCCGGTGGCGGGTGAAGACTTTTTCCAGCGCGTCGGAGATTTCGCCGACGGTGGCGCGCGCCCGCGTCGCCTCGATGGCGAGCTGGAGCAGGTTGCCCTTGCCGGACTCGGCGGCCGCGGTCAGGGCATCGAGGGCGCTTAGGCATTTCGCATGGTCGCGGCTGGCGCGGATTTTCTTCAGCCGCTTGATCTTATTTTCGCGGACGGCGGCATTGTCGACGCTGAGGATGTCGACCGGCTCATCCTTCTCCGGCCGGTACTTGTTGACGCCGACGATCGCCTCCTCGCCACGGTCGATGCGGGCCTGGCGGCGGGCGGCGGCTTCCTCGATGCGCTGCTTCGGCATGCCGGCGGTGACAGCCTTGGTCATGCCGCCCATGGTCTCGACCTCGGCGATCAATTTGCGTAGTAGCTGCCGCCCAGCGGATCGACGACGCGGGGGATCCCGGTTTCCTCGGCGATCACCAACTGCGTGTTGCGGGCGATGCGGGCCGAGAACGGGGTGGGAAGCGCCAGCGCCTCGTCCAGCGCATTGGTGTGCAGGCTCTGGGTGCCGCCGAGGACGGCGGCCAGCGCCTCGATGGTGGTGCGGATGACGTTGTTGTAGGGGTCTTTGGCGGCCAACGATACGCCGGACGTTTGGCAGTGGGTGCGCAGCATCGAGGATTGCGGGTTCGCCGGCTTGAACGGCGCCACCAGCTCCGCCCACAGCACGCGGGCGGCGCGCAGCTTCGCCACCTCCATGAAGAAATTCATGCCGATGGCGAAGAAGAAGCTGAGCCGGGGCGCGAAGTCGTCGATCTTTAATTCCTTGCCGAGCGCGGCGCGCACGTATTCGAGCCCGTCGGCCAACGTGAACGCCAGCTCCTGCACGCAGGTCGCCCCCGCCTCCTGCATGTGGTAGCCGGAGATCGAGATCGAGTTGAACTTCGGCATCCGCTTCGCGGTGTGCTCGATGATGTCGGCGACGATGCGCATGCTGGGCGCCGGCGGATAGATATAGGTGTTGCGGACCATGAACTCCTTGAGGATGTCATTCTGGATGGTGCCGGTCAGGTCCTTCTGCGCCACGCCTTGCTCCTCGGCGGCGACGATGTAGCCGGCCAGCACCGGCAGCACGGCGCCGTTCATGGTCATGCTGACGCTCATCTCGCCCAAGGGGATGCCGTCGAACAGGATCTTCATGTCCTCGACGGAATCGATGGCGACGCCCGCCTTGCCGACGTCGCCGACCACCCGCGGGTGGTCGGAATCGAAGCCGCGGTGGGTGGCGAGGTCGAACGCCACCGACAGCCCTTTCTGCCCGGCGGCCAGGTTGGCGCGGTAGAAGGCGTTGGATTCCTCGGCGGTCGAGAAGCCGGCGTACTGGCGGATAGTCCACGGCCGGCCGGCGTACATGGTCGCCTTCGGCCCGCGCAAATAAGGCGGGAAGCCGGGCAGGCTCATAGCCTCCTCGATGCCGGCGAGGTCTTCCGCCGTATAGAGCGGCTTGACGGCGATGCCTTCCGGCGTCTGCCAGACCAGCGCGTCGGGGGCGCGGCCTTTCAGCTCCTTGGCGGCGCGCTTCTGCCACGCGGCCAGCGTCTGCTTCGGGTTCTTTTTGCGGGGCGTCTTTTTCGCCATCTCGGATCACCTGGCCCGTCACCTGGCTCGTCACCTGACCCGGGCGGGCCGTCCTCGCCGGAGTATACGGAAAAAACGCCGGTGCGGCGGCGGGAAATCGGCGGCAATGGCCGGCGAGTTATCCACACCAAATATGGTAGGGGCCTTGTCCAGATCAGCCAAATATAGTAAGTGTCCATAGGGCTTGTAGTGTCTCGTCGCCAACCGTCAATAAGGGGGGTTCGACCGCGAAACGCCGCCGGATTCTTGAGCAATTTTTACAGAATTTCAGGCCGTTGCAGCGGTGAATTAAAGTCATGTCTGAGGAATGGACGCCGACCCGCATCAGCATCCTGATCGCGCTGTGGGATGAGGGACTGACGACCAGCGAGATCGGAGTCAGGCTCGGGGTGACCAAGAACGCCGTCGTCGGCAAGGTGCACCGCCTGGGCCTGCCGACGCGCGGCTCGCCGATCCGCCAAAAGGCGCCGCCAGCCCAGATCATCCGTCTCGAGGCGTTGCGCCCCGGCATGTGCTGCTGGCCCGATGGCGAGCCCGGCGACGACGATTTCCGCTTCTGCGGCGAGCCGGTTGTGCCGGAAAAGCCCTACTGCGCCGAGCACTGCGACCGCGCCTACGTCAAGCAGCCGAAAGAGTCGAAGAGGACAGTCGCGGCCTGACCTCAAGGCCTTTCCGGAGACGGCCCCCGTCGCGGCGCCCGCCGCTGGCGCCGGGCGGCCGCTTGACCTCCCATGCCGCTGGCGTAAGATCGCCCGGTTATGGAAACAAACCTTCGTTCCTTGGCCTTTGGCATTCGGCGAATTAGCGACCCGGTCTCTCTCTGAGGACCGGGAAATCGCGTCGCCTGTGTCAGTTCCAAGGAAGGAAGGTTTGTGTCATGACCGCCTCGTTCGGGTCGTCATCCCGTCATCGTCACCCCACTCAATGTTTCTCCGTCACCGCCGACGCCGAGCCCGGCGCCATGTCGCGGGTGCTGGAGGTGTTCGCCAAGCGCGGCCTGGTGCCGAGCCAGTGGCACAGCACGCTGGCCGGCGGCCACGGCGAGGAGCTGCAGATCGACGTCCAGATCGCGGACATCGACGCGATGCTCGCCCGGCGCCTGGCCAAGACGCTGCGCCAGTTGGTCGCCGTCCGTTCCGTGCTCGTCGCCGAGAAGCGCCAACTCCTGACTGCCTGATCCCGGACGCGGAGAGGCGACCGGGTAGGCATCGATGAGCCTGCTCGACCGAGTCCGCGAGTGCGCGCGCTTCGAGCCCGGGCGCTACCTGCCGTTCCGGGTCGACGGCGTTCACCTCGGCCGTATCGAGAAGCGGATCGTCGAGCGGCTGCGCGCTTTCGAGAAAGTATTCCGGGTTTCCGCCGACGCAATCGACCTGGCGCCCGGCCTGAGCGGCTTCGACGACCGGACGCGGGCCGTCGCCGCGGCGCTCGAAACACTACGCGATGAGGGGCTGGTCACGGGCTGGCGCGACGAGCCCTATCCGGTCGCCATGTCGTTCTCGTCGCCGCCGTTGTTCGTGGTCGAGCGCGCCGCGGTGCCGCTGCTCGGCGTCAAGGGCTACGGCGTGCACGTCAACGGCTACGTGGCGGAGGGGAAAACCGTCAAACTGTGGGTCGGCCGGCGCAGCCTCACCAAGCCGACCGGTCCCGGCAAGCTCGACCAGGTGGTCGCCGGCGGCCAGCCGGCGGGAATCTCCATCGCCGACAACCTGATCAAGGAATGCGCCGAGGAAGCCGCCATCCCTGCGGCGATCGCGACCACGGCGGTGCCGGTCGGCACGGTGTCGTACCTGACCGAGCGGCCGGAGGGCTTGCGCGATGACGTGCTGTTCGACTACGACCTCGAGTTGCCGCCGGACTTCCAGCCGGTCAACGCCGACGGCGAGGTGGCGGCGTTCTACCTGTGGCCGATTGAGCGCGTGGTCGACACCTTGGAGCGCTCGGACGAGTTCAAGTTCAACAGCGGCCTGGTGGTCATCGACTTCCTGGTCCGCCGCGGCTTCATCGGTCCGGAGCGGCCGGATTACGTGGACATCGTCGAGGGCCTGCACGTCCGCGAACCCGCCGTGGCACGCCGGTAGGCGCCGGCCCCGGGACACGCGCCCCGCGGCCATGATAGAGTTCCCGGCCTGAATTTCGACGCGCGGACGACTGACGCGCAGGAACGCTCCCATGGATGCACAAACCGGACGCCAGAACCTGTTCCCCAAGATCGAGCCCTTCGCCGACGGCATGCTGCCGGTGGGCGGCGGCCATCATATCTATTGGGAGCAGTCGGGAAACCCCGACGGCGTGCCGGTGGTGTTCCTGCATGGCGGCCCCGGCGCCGGCGCCAACGCGTCGCACCGCCGGTTCTTCGATCCGGATTTTTACCACATCGTCATCTTCGACCAACGCGGCGCCGGCCGGTCGCGGCCCTATGCCGAGCTTGCCGACAACACCACCCAGCACCTGGTCGAGGACATCGAGGCCCTGCGCCGGCATCTCGGCATCGCGCGCTGGCAGGTGTTCGGCGGCTCGTGGGGCGCCATGCTGGCGCTCGCTTACGGGATCAAGTATCCGCACCGTTGCACCGGGTTCGTGCTGCGCGGCGTGTTCCTCGGCACCGCCGGCGAGCTGGAGTGGTTCCTCACCGGCATCCGCAACGTGTTCCCGGAAGCTTGGCGGGCGTTCACCGGCTTCCTGCCCGAGGCCGAGCGGAAGGACGTGCTCGGCGGGTTTTATCGCCGCCTGACGGATGCCGATCCGAAGGTGCACCTGCCGGCGGCCGAGGTCTGGAACCGCTATGAGACGTCGTGTTCGACGCTGCTCAACGACGCCGAGGAAGGCAACGCCGTCAGCGGCGGATCGCGGTCGCTGGCGATCGCCCGCATCGAGGCCCACTATTTCAAGCACGGCATGTTCATCGCCGACGATTTCGTGCTCGGCAACATCGCCCGGGTGCGTGCCATTCC
>JACPJY010000360.1 GCA_016187325.1 Rhodospirillales bacterium
GACCGGGCCTTCCGCCAATCCGGTCATCACCGAGGCGAGGCCGATGCCGATGAAAAACACGATCATCATGCCGTGGCGGCTCCAGCGGTCGCCGAGCCAACCGGCCGGCAGCGAGCCGGCGCCGAAGGCGACGAAACCGGCGACCGCGAGCGAGATCAGGGTGGCGTAGCTGTCGGCAAAGGCGGGTTCCTTCTCCAAGGCCAGCACCACGGTGGTGAACAACAACATGAACAGGTGGTCGTAAAGATGACCAAGGTTCAGGAACAGGAATCGCGCGCTGCGCCGGTCGAGGCGGTACATGCGGGGTCTCCGGAGGCGTTTCGAGTGTTTTTAGTCCTGACTTTGCCGACTGTCTTGCGATATAATGTCAATAAATATCGAGAAAGTGACAATTCATGGCCTTGTCGCCGGAAATCGAGAGCGTTCACGACCTGCCGCGGCCGGTCGCCGCCACCGCCACCAACTACCCGCCGGGCCACCGCATCGACTGGCACAGCCATCCGAAGGGCCAGTTGATCCACGGCATCGCGGGCGTGATGACGGTGACCACCGACGCCGGCGTGTGGGTGATCCCGCCCGGACGCGCCGTGTGGGTGCCAGCCGGCATCAGGCACCGCGTCGACATCGCCGGCATCGGGCGCATGCGCAGCCTGTTCGTGGCGCCCGACGCGGCCCAAGACCTGCCGGCGGATTGCGCGGTGGTGACGGTGCCGCCGCTGCTGCGCGAGCTGATTCTGGAGGCGGTGGCGTTGCCGAAGCTCTACGACGAGGCCGGCGCCGACGGGCGGCTGATGGCAGTGATCCTCGATTGCCTGAGGAAGCTTAAGCCGACGCCCCTCTACCTGCCGATCCCGGCCGACGCGCGCCTCAGGCGCATCACCGACGTGGTCGCCGCCGATCCGGCCGACCGCACGCCGCTAGGCGCGTGGGCGAAGCGCGCCGGCGCCTCGGCGCGCACGCTGGCGAGGCTGTTCGTTAAGGAAACCGGGCTCACCTTCGGCGCCTGGCGCCAGCAGGCGCGCCTCCTCAAGGCGCTGGAATGGCTGGCCGAGGGCCGGCCGGTTACGGCAGTCGCCCTCGATCTCGGCTACGACAGCCCGAGCGCCTTCATCGCCATGTTCCGGCGCGTCCTGCGGGTGTCGCCGGGGCGCTATTTCAAGGGCCGCTGAGCGATAACTCAGAGGGAGCGACACGCCGATGATAGCCAGCGTATAACAATAAAGCGGCTCTCAAGCGGCGTTTCCTGAGACTGCCGCTCGTGACCCATTGCAGACCTACCGCGCCTGTGGTCCTTTGCTGGTTTCGTTGTTTATTCGCATGATGGAGTCGTCGCTGTGCTGTTCATGGTTATAGAAAACTTCCGCCATCAGGATGCAAAGTCTGTTTACAGACGATTTCAAGAAAAGGGGCGCTTGATGCCCGAAGGATTGAAGTTTGTGGACTCCTGGGTCGCCGCAGACCTTAGCCGCTGCTTTCAGGTCATGGAGTGTGACGACGCCGCGTTACTCCAGCAATGGGTAACGCAGTGGTCCGATTTGGTCGAGTTTGAAATCGTGCCGATTGTCCGTGGAGCGGAAACGGGGCAAGTGGTTTTAAAGGACGCGTGAGGTTCGGCAATTCCGCTTCTGACTAATCCCCGACAGAGCCAACAGCGGCTAGGCAGGTCTGTTATCCTTCCGGAGCCAAACTTTCGCGCTTGAGTGTTTCGCCGTCAGACCATCCCCGCCACCCCGTCCCAGCACAGTTTGAGGCCGGTCAGGAACAGGAACGTGTAGCAGACTCCGTAGAAGGCGCGGTCGGGAATGCGGTTCTGCATCCATAGTCCAAGCCAGATGCCGAGCGGCGCCAGCGGCAGCAACACCGCCGAGGTCAAGAGATTGCCGACGTGGAACTGTCCGAGCTGGCCGTAGGGGACCAGCTTCAGCGCGTTGACGATCATGAAGAACACGATCAACGTGCCGACGAACAGGCGCTTCTCCAGTTGCTGCGGCAGCAGGTAGACCAGGATCGGCGGCCCGCCGGCGTGGGCGACGAAGCTGGTGAAGCCGGAGACGGCGCCCCACAGCCCGCCCCACAGTTTCGGCGGCCCGACGACGCGCGGCGGTTTCCAGTCCAGCCAATAGGCGAGCGGAAAGACGAGGGCGAGGACGCCGACCAGCAGCCGCACCGCCGACGCGTCCAACAGCCCGAACGTCGCCCAGCCGAGGCCGACGCCGATCGCCGCCGCCGGCAGGATCGCCTTCAGGTGCCCGCGGTCGAACGACTTGCGATAGGTCCAAAAGGCGGTCAGGTCCATGACCACCAGGATCGGCAGCATGATGGCGGCGGCCTGTGGCGGCGGCACGACAAGCGACATCAGCGGCACCGCCAATACGACGAGGCCGCTGCCGAAGCCACCCTTGGAGACGCCGGCGAGCAGGACTGCGGGCACGGCTAGGGCGTAGAACCAGAGGTCGGCGATCATTTGGCGATCATTTGGGCAGGGGGGCCGGCGACGGGTCGCGGCGCGAAGGTCCCGTAGCGGCGGTCTCCGCCGGCGTTTTTCGGCGTTTCCGCTTGCGCTTCCGGAGTTCGCGCCGCAACAGCTCGATGGGAAATTCGGTCAGCGCCCTGAGCCCGGCAACGCTGGACAGGTTCTTCACGCTTTGGCGGGTGGCGATCAGGATTTCGTCGATGACGATGCGCTCCTCGACCTCGCCGGTCTCCTCGACCATCGCCAGGCGGTGGATCGAGTACGCGCCGAGCAGCGCCGCGAACAGGAAGTAGAAGTCCCAGTGTTTGAAGTTGAGCGCCTCGATGACGACGTCGGTGCCGCGGCCCGACCATTCGACCATCAGCGACAGTTCCTGGCTGATGAAGAAGTCGACGGTCAGCCCGCCGAGCACCGGCGCGATGCCGGCCGCCATCGAGTTGACCAAGCTGGACGCCACCAGGTACGATGCCGCCCTGCCCTTCGGCGCCAGCTTCAGCGTGATGTTGTTGGTCGACAGCGACACGCCGGCGGTGGCGATGCCGGTGACGATGTGGATGACGACCAGGAGCGGAATGGTAAGCATGTGCTTCTCCGGCAATGTCGTGAACGTCCACGCGAAGATACAGACGATGAACAGCGGCGCCGATACCTTGAGCACGGACTTGTGGGAGAAGCGGTCGGCGATGGCGCCCCATTGCCGGAGCACCAGGATGTTGGCGACCTGACTCAGCAGCGTCAGCACCGTCACCATGGTCAGGCTGAATTCCAGCCGCTTGAACAGATAGACGGCGAAGAACGGCGCCGCCAAGTTGACGGCGAAGTTCCACGAGCCCAGGAACATGATCAGCCGGCGGAAGTTGAGATCGCGGAATGGCTGCGCCAGTTGCTGCCTCAGCTTCAGGGCCTCGCCGGCCGGCGGCATCTTCGGTTCCGGGATCTTGCCCATGCAGTAGACGCTGAAGGCGCCGCCGAGAAACGCCACCGTCATCAGCACCGCGTACGCGTACGCCTGGCCCTCCGGCCACCATGCCTTCCAATTATCGACGAACAACGCCGCGCCGAGGCCGAGCGGAATGCTGATCGCGGTGGCGTACATCAGCCGGCGGGCGAAATAGCGGCCCATCACGTCTTCGGGGACAAGGTCGCGAATCCACGAGTTCCACCCGCACGCCACCACGGCGCCTAGCCCGTAGCGCAGCGTCAGGCCGACGGTGATCAGCGCCAGCGCCCACGCCGGCGATGCGACGAAGGCGGCCGCCGCCATCACCAAGTGCATAGGCCGGCTGACGGCGGCGAACAGCGTGCTGGTGAGGCGCCGCTGGCGCACCTTCTCGACCAGGATGACCGCGGGCAATTGCACGAACTGGGTCAGGAACGGCAGCGCCGCCAGGATGCCGATCACCAGGTTGGAGGCGTCGAAGATCAGCGCGTAGGCGACCAGGAACGGCCCGATGGTGAGCGTTTCCATGGCCTGCGCGGCGAGTCCGTTGCGGGTCAGCCACGGCAGGCCGAGCAATGCCTGCCGGCGCGTCAGGTTGTCGACAGGAGCTAGACGGGCGAACAGTTGCCGCATGGTTTTTTTCTTGTTGTCCCGGTGCCGGGGGCGGGCGAACGCACCGCCGCGCCGGGACAATAACGCCGCCGGGGCAGGCCGCCAAGTTGCCGCGGTTGCCGAGGGGTCCTGGATTAGGCTATGATCGCCATCGATCGGGCCCGCGGCAGACGCCCGGTCGCTTCAAGACGGCACGCCGTCCAAGTTCTGCCCTTGTCTCGACAGCCAAACGGGCGGAGGGAGGGGTATGGTTATGGGCGGCGTGATCGATTCTCAAGGCAAGGGATCTCAAGTCCAGCCGGTGTCGTTCGGCGAGGCGGCGCGCTACTGGGTGAAGCTCGGCTTCATCAACTTCGGCGGGCCGGCCGGCCAGATCGCTATGATGCAGACCGAATGCGTCGACAAGCGGCGCTGGATCGACCAGGGCACGTTCCTGCACGCGCTCAACTACTGCATGCTGCTGCCGGGACCGGAGGCGCAGCAGCTCGCCGCCTACATCGGCTGGCGGTTGCACGGCATCAAGGGCGCGGTCATCGCCGGCACCGCCTTCATCGTGCCGGGCACGGTGCTGGTCATCTTCCTGTCGTGGTTGGCCGCGGCGCACGGCGAAACGACGCTGATCAAGGCCGCCTTCGACGGCATTAAGCCGGTGGTCATCGCCATCGTGCTGCAGGCGCTGTGGCGGATCGGCCGGCGCACCTGCAACACGCTTCCCGGCGTGGCGATGGCGGCGGCTGCCTTCGTCGCGCTGTACTTTTTCGGGGTCCCGTTTCCGATCGTCATCGCGGGTGCCGGAGTCATAGGTATGGCGGCAACGCGCGTTCCCGGCATCCACTTCGCGGCGGTCGGCCATGGCGATGGCGGGCCGCCGCCGGCCCATGCGGCGGTCGCCGACGGCGAGTCGATACGGCGGCTCGGCGTCATCATCGCGGTGTTCCTAGGGCTATGGGCGGTTCCGGTCGGCGCCATGATCGCGGCGTTCGGCGCCAAGCCGTTCGCCGACGTCGCCGAGCTGTTCACGATCGCCGCCTTCGTCACCTTCGGCGGCGCCTACGCGGTGCTGCCCTACATCGCCGACGCCGGTGTCAACGCGTACCACTGGCTGACGCCGGCCGACATGATCAACGGCCTCGCCTTGGCGGAAACGACGCCCGGGCCGTTGATCAAGGTCACCACCTATGTCGGCTACTTCGCCGGCTGGAACGCCGCCGGCAACCTGGCGCCGTGGTTCGCCGGCATGGTCGCCGCGTTGATCGCCACCTACGTCACCTACCTGCCGTCGTTCCTGTTCATCATCGGCGGCGCGCCCTATATCGAGAAACTGCAGACGCTCGCCTGGGCGAAGAGCGCGCTGGCGGCGATCACCGCCGCGGTGGTCGGCGTGATCCTGAACCTGACCGTGTTCTTCGGCCGCGCCGTGCTGTTCCCGGCCGCCGGTGCCGTTGATTGGACCGCTGCGGCCGCCGCCGCAGTGGCGTTCGCGCTGCTGGCTTGGGGGCGCGTGACGGTGCCATGGCTGGTCGCCATCGGCGCCGCTTACGGACTCGTCAAGGCGTTGGTATTCTAATAAAAAGAGGCGGTGAATTCCGCGGCCGTAATGGGGAATTTGATGCCATGAAAAAAGGATTGGTCATCGGCGGCGGGGTGGTCGGCGCCGTTATCGTCATCGTCGTCGTGGTGTCCGTGTTCGTGCTCTCCAGCCTCGACAGCCTGGTCAAGGACGCGGTCGAGCTAGTCGGCGGCGAGGCCACCCAGACGCCCGTTACCCTGGACAAAGTCGAGATCTCCTTGAAGTCCGGCAGCGGCACATTGGTCGGGCTGAAGGTCGGCAATCCGAAGGGTTTCCAGACGCCGAGCGCGTTCGAGCTCGGCCGCATCTCGGTCGCCCTCGACACCGGCAAGATCGGCGGCGACGTTGTGGTCATCAAGGAGATCGTCATCGACAGGCCGCAGGTCACCTACGAGCTGGCCGGCACGGCCTCC
>JACPJY010000361.1 GCA_016187325.1 Rhodospirillales bacterium
CGATGCCGACGCCGACGAGGTCGGTCTGCAGCCCCGGCGTCACCAACAGCAGGGCCGCGAACCCGAGCACCAGCCGCTGCACCACCGGGATCGTCGCCAGCAGGTGCCCGGTCAGCGCCGAGCCGAGCAGGATCACCCCGATCGAGCAGGTGATGAACGAGGACAGGAACTGCTCCCAGGTGAAGCCGTCGATGACGATCAGCATCGACGGCGAATACACGAACACCAGCGGCACCAGGGCCTTGGCGTTGCCGAGCCGGAACGCGGTCATGCCGGTCTTGAACGGGTTGGCGCCGGCGATGGCGCCGGCAGCGTAGGCGGACGTGCACACCGGCGGCGTGATGTCGGCGAGGATGCCGTAGAACAGCACGAAGAAATGCGCCGCCAGCGGCGGGATGCCGAGCTGCACCAGCACCGGCGCCGCGATCGAGGCGACGATGATGTAAAGCGCCGTGGTCGGGATGCCGGCGCTCAGCGCCACGCAGGCGACGGCGATGAAGATCAGCGAGAAGAACAGGGTCAGGTCGCTGAGCGAGAAGGTCGGAAACGGCAGCAGGCTCAGGAACGCGAGCACGCCGTCGGAGGTGGCGGCGGCGGCCTGAGTGACCATGAACGAGATGCGGAACGGCGCGCCGGTGATGGTGACGACGCCGACGACGATGCCGACCGCCGCCGCGGCGGCGCCGACGGCGAGGGCGTACTTGGCGCCGAGCTGGAAGGCGTCGATCAGCTTCGGGATGGTCAGCCGGTTGCGGGGATTGATGAAGCCGACCACGATGCAGGCGGTGATGCCCCAGAACGCCGCCATGAACGGCGTGTAGCCCTGGACGATGATGGTGACCAGGGTGATCAGCGGGATCAGGTTCGGCCAGCCGTCACGGATCACCAGCCACAGCTTCGGCATCTCGGCGGCCGGCGTGCCCTTGAGGCCGAGGCGCTTCGCCTCCAGGTGCACGATGGTGAAGACGCCGAGGAAATGCATGAACGCCGGCACGATGGCGGCGGTGATGACGGTGAGATAGCTGACCTCGAGGAACTCCATCATCACGAACGCCGCGGCGCCCATGATCGGCGGCGTGATCTGGCCGCCGGTCGAGGCGGCGGCCTCGACGGCGCCGGCGAAGTGGGCCGGATAGCCGGCCCGCTTCATCGCCGGGATGGTCAGCGAGCCGGTGGTGACCGTGTTGGCGATGGAGGAGCCGGAAATGGTGCCGAACATCGCCGACGACAGCACGCTGACCTTGGCCGGTCCGCCGGCATAACGGCCGGCGACGCACTGGGCGAGGTCGATGAAGAACTGGCCGAGGCCCATGCGGGTGGCGATGACGCCGAACAGCACGAAGTGGAAGACGAAGGTGGAGACCACCTTCACCGGGATGCCGTAGATGCCCTCGGTGGTCATGTAGACGTGGCTGATGAATCCCGCCCAGGTGTTGCCGGGATGCACCAGCACCCCCGGCGCGTAGGGCCCGAAGATGCCGTAGAGGATGAAGATGCCGACGATGATCGGAAGCACCGGCCCCATCGCCCGCCGCGCCGCCTCCAGCACGAGCGCGATCATCACGGTGCCGACCACCATGTCGGTGGCGTTGGGATTGCCGATGCGGAAGGTCATCGACTCCAGCGTCACCGGCAGGTAAAGGGAACAGAACACCGACGCCGCGAACAGCAGCCAGTCGTAGTAGGGCACGTTGCCGGGTCGCCACCACGCCGGATCGGGCGCCGCGTCGTTGACCTTCTTGGAGTAGCCGAAGACCAGGAAGATCAGCCCGAGCACGAAGCCGAGATGCACGCCCTTGTGCCAGTGCTCCGGCAGGATGCCGAACCCGGCAGTGTAGTAGTGGAACGAGGACAGCGCCACCAGCAGGGCGACGACCGCGAACCTGCTGGGCTGCACCAGCGCCCGGAAGTGCATTTCCGGATCGTACTCGTGCTCCAGCGCCGCGACCTTCTTAAGGTCAACCTTCGCCATCGGTGGATTGTCCCCCGTGATGCCGGCCGATGCGGGCGCGTCGTGCCCGCTGGCGCGGCAACGGCGGACCGGCAGCGCCGGGTAGCGTCGCCGGTCCGAGACTGCTTCGTTTGTTTCCGATCCCGCCTACTTGATGTCGGGAACCTGCATGCCCTTTTCCTTGTAGAACTTAGCAGCACCGGGGTGCATCGGGATGCCGACGGCGTCGAGCGCGCTGCTCAACTGCACCACCTTGCCCTTGGCGTGGCCGTTGTCCAACAGCTTGCGGCTGTTCTTGTTCCACAACGCGGCCGTGATGTCGTAGATCAGCTTCTCGTTGGCATCGGCGGTTACCAGCCATTGCGCGCCGACGGTAAGCGTCTGCACGTCGGCGTCGATCCCCTTGTAGGTGTCCTTAGGAATGATGCCGTCGGCGTAGAACGGCGCCTTTTTCTTCACCGCGTCGCGCTCGGCCTTGCCGATCGGGAGAATCCGGCCGCCGACCGAGGTGGCGAGCTCGCTGATCGCCGCGTTCGGGTAGCCGGTGACCGTGATCATCGCCTCGAGCTGGTTGTCGCGGATGCGGTCGATGGACTGCTGGCTGTTCAGGTACTCGGCCTTGTAGTCGACGTTCTCCTTCATGCCGTGGGCCTCCAGGATCAGCAACGCGCCGACCTTGGCGCCGGAGGCTTGCAGGCCGATGCTGATGCGCTTGCCCTTGAGGTCGGTGACCTTCTGGAACGGGCTATTCTTGTGCACCACCACGTGGATGTGCTCGGGGAACAGGTTGGCCAGCATGCGCAGCTTCTTCAGCGGCGGCTTGCCCTCGAACACGCCGGTGCCGGTGTAGGCCCAGTAGGCGACGTCCGACTGCGAGAAGCCGGAGTCGACGGCGCCCGACTGGATCGAATTGACGTTGGCGACCGAGCCGTTGGACGACAGGGCAATGGCGACCAAGCCGGGGACGCCGCAGCTGCCGCCCTTGTCGCACGGGCGGGATCCCGGCGGGTTGCTGACGGCGTTGGCGAGGATGCCGGCCATCGGGAAGTAAGTGCCGCCGGCGGCGGCGCTGGCGATCTTGAAGAATTTCATTTCCTGGGCTTGCGCGCGCCCGACGTCGGACGGCCCGCCGATCACGGTGACCAGCGCCAACGCGATGCCCGCCGCGAATGTCTTGGAAAATCGCATGGAATGTTTCCTCCCTGTTTATGCGACCGCCGGAGCGGCCCCCTTTTTTCCGGCCGGAACGGCGTCTCCGATCGCGGCCGTCGACCGGTCGTAGGGTATTGTATACATTGGCAATGGGGCGGCGAAACCAAATTTCGGTCGCCGCCGGGAGTCCTGGCAGCCAACGGAGATCGTGCGGTGAGCGACGTCAAATACATGAGCCTCGACGGCAAGGTGGTGCCCGCCGCCGACGCCCGCATCCACATCCTGTCACCAGCGGTCAAGTACGCCACCAACGTGTTCGAAGGCATCCGCGGCTACTGGAACCAAGCCCGGAACGAGATGTTCCTATTCCGCCTTACCGAACACCTGGAGCGGATGCGGTTCTCCATGAAGGTGATGCGGTTCGCCGAGAGATTCACCGTCGAGCGCATGCGCGACGCCATCCTCGAGCTGATTCGCGCCAACGGCACGCGCGAGGATACCTATGTCCGGCTGTACGCCTTCGTCGACGAGCCCGACGGCGAAATGACGGCCACCGGGCCGGTGCGCATGGCCATCGCGGCGACTCCGCGCGGCGGCCGCGGTCGGGGCAACAAGGGTGCCCACTGCGCCGTCAGCTCGTGGGCCAGGATCGCCGACCACTCGCTGCCGCCGCGCATCAAATGCGTCGCCAACTACAACAACAGCCGGCTGGCTTGGATGCAGGCCAAGGCCGACGGCTACGACAACGTCATCCTGCTAACCGCGGCCGGCAAGGTGTCGGAAGGCCCCGGGGCGTGCGTGGTTCTGGTCCGCGACGGCGTGCCGATCACCCCGTCGCTGACCAGCGACATTCTGGAAAGCGTCACCCGCCGCACCCTGATCGAGATCTTTCCGGAGACTTTCGACCGCGCCGTGGTCGAGCGCGACGTCGGCCGCAGCGAGCTCTACGCCGCCGAAGAGGCGTTCTTCTGCGGCACCGGCCACGAGATCCTGCCGATCTTCAGCATCGACCGCCATCCGGTCGGCAGCGGCGAATTGGGGCACCTGACCATGGCGGTGCAGAAACGCTATTTCTCCCTGGTGCGCGGCGAATCCGACGATCACGCGGAATGGCGAACGCCGGTCTATGGCGGCTGATGCGATGACCGATCGTCCGGCGGGCTCTCGCGCCCACAACGTCACCGTCGTCGGCGCTGGCATCGTCGGCGTCAGTTGCGCGCTCAATCTGATCCGGCAGGGCCACGCGGTGACGGTGGTCGACCGGCTGCCGCCGGGCGAGGGCTGCTCGAAGGGCAACGCCGGCATGTTCTCCAGCGATTCGTTCGTGCCGCTGTCGCTGCCGGGCGGCATCTGGCGGGTGCCGGGGTGGATTTTGGACCCACTCGGGCCGCTCGCCATCCGTTGGCGGCACCTGCCGCGGCTGTTGCCGTTCCTGATCCGCTTCGCGGCCGCCGGCCGGCCGCGGCGGGTGGCGGCGATCGCCGACGCGCTGGCGCCGCTGCTGGCGGCGTCGCCCGAGCAGCACCTCAAGCTCGCCCGTGGCACCGCCGCCGAACGACTGATCCGGCGCCGCGGCGCCCTGTACGTCTATGAAAGCGAGAAGTCGATGGCTGTCGACGAGCCGGCGTGGCGGATTCGGCGCGACCGCGGCACCAGGCCGCAGCCACTGACCGCCGCCGAAATTCGCGAGCGCGAGCCGGCGCTGGCGCCGATCTATCCGTGCGGATACTTCCTCTCCGATCTCGGCCACGCCGCCGAGCCGATGCGCCTGGTCAAGGCGCTGGCCGACGCCTTCCTCGCTGCCGGCGGCCGCGTCCTGCAGCGCGAGGTGCGCGATCTCGAGGTCGGCACCGACGCGGTCTCGCGCTTGATCACCGACGCCGGCTCCCTCGACGTCGACGTCCTGGTCATCGCCGCCGGCGCCTGGTCGGGCAAGCTGGCGGCGCGCCTCGGCCACCGCGTGCCGATCGAGGGTGAGCGCGGCTATCACGTCACCATCGCCAACCCGGGAATCAGCCTCAGCGTGCCGGTGTTCACCTCCGACTACATGGTGATCGCGACGCCGATGGATGTTGGCATTCGCGTCGCCGGCACCGCCGAGTACGGCGGCTTGGCGGCGGAGCCCAACCCTGGCCGCTGGCGGGTGCTGGTCCGGCACGCGAAAAGGATGCTGCCGGCCATCGACACCTCGACCGTCAGCGAATGGTCAAACCTACGGCCGACGCTGCCCGACAGCCTGCCGGTGATCGGCCGCGCGCCGAATTTCTCGAACGTGATCTTCGCGTTCGGCCACCAGCACGTCGGCCTGACCGCCGGCCCAAAGACCGGCGAGATCATCGCCGACCTAGTCGCCGGGCGGACGCCCAACATCGACCTCCGGCCGTTCCGCGTCGACCGCTTCTAAGCCGGCGGCACGCCGGATATGGACCTTTCCGCGCAAATCGGTAAATTGACGGTACATCGCGGGCGCTGGCGGGCCTTCCGACGGCGTCCGACGGGATACGTGACTTGGCGTTGCTTGCCTTAGTCTTGCCTCATGTCGGACATAGGCTATCAACGGTGCGCGTGCCTCGCGGCCGCGAATTTTCGCCCCACCGGGCCTCCAGGAAATTGGCGGCCTTCCGTGGAAGTCTATGAAATGAAAACAAAAAAACGATCTGACGCCGGTCCTGACGCGACTCTTCTCGCGGCCCGGCGGTTCAGCCGCCGGCAACTGTTGCGATACGCTTGGGCAGCGGGCGCGGTCGTCGGCGCCGGCCCATGGTTGGTCCGTGACGCCTTTTCGTCGTCGGGTGAGATTGCGTTGCTGATGCGCTCCGACTATCTGCCGAAGCTGTTCGTCAGCCGGTTTGAGAAGCGCACCGGCATTAAAGTCAATCACACGCCCTACGGCTCCGACGCCGAGCTCGTCAACAAGGTCAAGGCAACCAAGGGCCGCGGCTTCGACCTCGTCAGCGTGCCGTCGCTAAGCGCCCGTCAGTGGGAGCCGTTGAAGCTGCTGCAGCCGTTCGACATGAAACGGGTGCCGGTAAACAACATCGATGAGAAGATGCTCAAACGCTCGACCGACCTTTGGACTTGGGACGGCGGCATTTACCACCTGCCTTATCTCTGGGGCACCGAGGCTCTGGCTTGGCGGACCGACAAATGGTCGAGCGAGTACGGCAAGCTCAGCTACGGCGATCTTTGGCTTCCCGAGATGAAGGGCAGCGTCATGGGGCGGCCATCCTCGATGTTGGTGGGCATCGGCCTGTACCTCGATGCCATCGGCAAGCTGCCGTCGGACCGCATGCTCGCCACTTACAAAGACGAGGCGACCATGCGCAAGATTTGGGGCGAGATCACCAAATTTGCCGTCGAGCGCAAGTCATGGCTCAGGCAATTCTGGACGGATGCCAATTCGCAGATCGAAGGCTTCATGCAGAACAGCGTGGTTCTCGGTCAGACTTGGGCGGGGCCGGCCTTGCGGCTGAAAACGGAAGGCAAGCCAGTGAGTTACATGGCGCCGAAGGAAGGCGCATTGTCGTGGGTCGACGGCTTGGCGATTCCGGCCGGCGCCCGCAACTTCGAGCAAATCTACGAATTCCTGAAGTACGTCTATCTGCCCGGCGCCGGCGGCCTGCTGGCGTCGCAGACCGGCTACAACGCGGTCGGCAAAGGAGCGTCGCGGTATCTGACGGCGGCGGCGAAAAAGAACTTCAGTGAAGCCTATCCGGGCGATGCTCTCGACAAGCTCTGGTGGTGGCCAACCGAACCGGCGTGGTATATGGCGGCGCGCGGCGAATTCCGCGACAAGTACGTCACCGCCTGACGACGGAAACGGCCGCCGGACAAGCGGTTACGGGCATTCACGCCGGGTTTCAATTCTGTCCTTGATTTCTTGCTCGCCTTCGGGAGTCTTTATACCCCGCGGCGCCGCCCGAAGCGTCCTCGCCGATGACTGCGCAATGATCGGCGCCGACGGGCGTGCCGAGGCGACGGGAGAAAACTTGATGTTGCGACGGCGGAAATTCCTGAGTGCCGGGGTGGCTTCTCTGTTGATGGTTGCCGTCGCGGCCGGCGGCGGGTTGCCGAATGCCGCCCGCGCTGACGAGTACAGCGACGGCACCAAGATCTTCATCAAGACGCTTGCCGAAAAAGCAATTGCTTCGCTGACGGTCAAGGATCTCTCCAAGGGTGAACGGGAAAAGCGGTTCCGCACCTTGATGCTCGACAACTTCGCCATCCCCGGCATCGCCCGGTTTGTCCTCGGCCGTCACTGGCCGCGCGCCTCGGAACAGGAAAAGAGCGAATACCTCAAGCTTTTCGAAGACTTGATGGTAGCCACCTACACTCAGCGGTTCTCCAAGTACGCCGGCGAGACGCTGGAAATCGAGCAGGCGGAAGTGCGGGGCGAAAACGACACCCTCGTCTATTCGACGATCAAACGCGTCGACGGCGCCCAGCCGATCAAGGTCGCCTGGCGGGTGCGCGGCAAGCCCGGCGGATTCAAGATCGTCGACGTGATCGTCGAGGGTATCAGCATGGTGCAGACCCAGAAGTCGGAGTTCGC
>JACPJY010000362.1 GCA_016187325.1 Rhodospirillales bacterium
CGCCGACGAAGGTCTTCTTGGAGACGCTGTGGCTGGAGGCGATCATGTTGCCGTCGAGGAAGATGTTGTGCAGCACGGCCCGTCCCTCGGCGCCGGCGAAAAGGTACCAGCCGAAGCGATTACCGGAACCGACTGCCTCCAGCCCCGACAGCGTCGGGCGGATGTGCGGTGGACCGAAATCCAGATCCAGACCCTGGCCAAAGCGCAGCGTGCCGCCGGCGTTGGCGAGCGTGAACACGTTGCCGACGCTGCCGCCAGCGTGTGGGATGATATCCACCTCGAAGCCGTCGTGGCGGATCGCCGCAGGCCGCCACTTGCGCTCGAAGAAGATGGCCAGCGCCGGCTCGTTCTCGAGCTGATTGTCCCAGCCGTTCGCTCGCGACACGCCGATCGCGTCGTGGACGATGTTCTGCACGTCCGCGGCATAGGCCTGCGGCCCGACGATGCCGAGGTTGAGCTCCACCGAATCGAGCGTATCAACCTTCAGCGCGCCGAGGCGACGGGACGTTTCGGCGTGCAGCGAAACGGCGCCGTAGAGCCAGCCGGCATAGGGCCGATCGTCGACAACCAACGCCCGGGCATCGGTGTCCTCGGGCGTGTAGATGTTGTGGCCAAGCGCGAAACCGATGCGGCCGGCGCGCACGTCGGCGAGCGGATAGATGGTTTCGAGGAACTTACGCACCCACGCGGGGCCGTCGGTCTTGCGGTTCGACACCCACGACAGCCGACTGCCGTGGGTGTAGTGGCGGTCGGTATTGGCGATGCGGTCGTTCTCGAGTTGCAGACTGAGGTTACCGCCGGGCTCGTCGGCAGACGCCGGCGTCGCCCAGGTCAGCGCCGCGGCGAGTCCCGCCGCCAGCCGCCGTCCGGCGCGGTGCCGCGAAATGCCGCTGTCCGATTCCGTGCTCGCTGTCATAGGGCATTATAACGCTGCCAATTACGCCGGTTTTATGGCAAGGGACGACGCGCCGGACGCCGGGATTCCGCGCCTAGGCCGGGTGGGCCTGGAAAGCCGTCTTGACCTCCGACGCGGACCTCAGGCGACCCTGAGGTTTGACCGGCGGTCGCCCGGCTTTGCGCTGGCGAACACCTTGTCGAGCCACTGGACGTTCGCCGGCGTCAGTGCGCGCCAGGCGGCGTGGCCATCGCATTCGACTACCAACAGCCGATCGTCCGGCTGGAGACGTGCGGACAAGGCACGGGCGAGGTCGGCGATCGGCACGCGGCTCCTGACCATCCATACGGAATTGAGCGGCCTGGCGTAGGACTCAACGCCCTGCATGGTCTGGTAGAACGGGCCATAATCCCCGCCTTCGTCCGACAGGTCGTAAGTGACGATGTAGGTCTTTAGCATCGGGGAATTCATTTTCCGTCTCCTTCTCCTCTTCTACTACCAATTGGCGGCTAGCCTTCCGTCGTTCGCGGCGTGGATCCCGCGGGCCCCGCGGGCACGGGCACGGGCCTGGGGGAGGGAAACCCGCATTCCCGCCTTTCACCCGCGGGATCCAGCTGGGATGAACCGCGAACCTTAGCGACCGCTGCCTTTGCCTGAACCGTGTCCGCCGCCGTGCGACACGCCGGAGCCGGCGGTAACGGAGCCGTGACCGGAATTAATGGAGCCCGGACCGGAATTAACGGAACCAGGACCGGAATTAATGGAGCCGTGGCCGGAGTTAACGGAGCCGTGGCCGGAATTGCCGGCCGACACGCCGTTGCCGAGAAGCGCGCCGAAGTCCCGGCCCGCGGCGTCGGCTGCGAGGCCCTGCTTATGACCGTGGCCGCCGGCGGTGCCGAAACCGCCGCCATGGCTGCGGTTGGTTCCGGACTTGCTCCCGGTCGCGTCCGCGTCCGCGTCGCCGCGCGGGGCGTGACCGCGACCTTGACCGCCGACGACCACGGTGGCGCCGTTGGCCAACGTCACCGTCACCGGCTTGGTACGATGGCCCGACGGAGAGACGGATCGGGCCGTCGTCGTCGCCGAGGTGGCGGCGGCCGCCGTTCCGGTGGTGCCGGAACCCGTATCGGCGCCGGTGTCCGTCCCGGTGCCGTCGCCAGCATCGAGGCGGTTACGGTGATTGGCGCCGGAAATGACTTGGCCAAGATTCTTCTCGGCAATCAGACCTTCGGCCTTCATCTCCTTGAACACCTGCCCCCCACCGCTGCCGGAGACCTTTGCCGCGGCGATATCATCGAGGGAGAGGGGCGCGGTGGCCTCGGTCGTCCCGGCGCCGGAGTCGCCGGTCGTCGCCGGCGATC
>JACPJY010000363.1 GCA_016187325.1 Rhodospirillales bacterium
AGCGCATGGCGAAGATCCTCGACTACGCCGGCCGGGCCTATGCGGTGCTGGAGACGCCAGAGGACACGCCGCCCAGCCTCGACAAGCTCGACGCGATGCTGAAGGCGGACGCCAAAATCACCCACGTCGCCGCCGTCTACTGCGAGACCACGTCCGGCATCCTCAACCCGATCGCCGACATTGCCGGCATCGTCGCCAAGCACCGCCGCGGGTTGCTGATCGACGCCATGAGCGCCTTCGGGGCGTTGCCGCTGGACGCCCGCCAGGTGCCGTTCGACGCCATGATGGCATCCTCCAACAAGTGCCTCGAGGGCGTGCCCGGCATGGGTTTCGCCGTCATCCGCAAGGCGGCGCTGGAGAAGGCCAAGGGCAACGCGCATGCACTCAGCCTCGATCTTTACGACCAGTGGCAGGCGATGGAGAAGAACGGCCAGTGGCGGTTCACGCCGCCGACCCATGTCATCTTCGCCTTCGCCGCCGCGCTCGACCAGTTCGAGGCCGAAGGCGGCGTCGCCGGACGTCACAAGCGCTACGCCGCCAACTGCAAGCTGCTGGTCGACGGCATGCGGGCGATGGGGTTCGAAACCCTGCTCCCCGACGCCCTGCAAGCGCCGATCATCGTCACCTTCAAAATGCCGGCCGACCCGGCGTTCGATTTCCAGGCCTTCTACGACGCCCTCAGCCGCCGTGGCTACGTCATCTATCCGGGCAAGCTGACGGTGGCGCCGAGCTTCCGCATCGGTTGCGTCGGCCATCTCGACGCGAACGTGATGAATGGCGCGCTCGGCGCCGTTCGCCAAGCCATCAAGGAAATGGGCGTCAGGACCGGCGCTCCTGTCGCCGCCTGAATAAAACTCAATCTGACCGAAGAGGAACTGCCATGAACGCGCAAGCCGATTACGTCTACAACCGCAGCTATCGGGGCCCGGTGAAGGCTCTGGTACTCGATTGGAGCGGCACCACCGCCGATGCCTACGTGCTCGCCCCGGCGACCGTATTCGTCGAGGTGTTCAAGAAGCACGGCGTCGAGATCAGCATGGAGGAGGCGCGCGGGCCCATGGGCCTGCGCAAAGACCTGCACATCAAGGCGCTCACCGAGGTGCCCGAGATCCGCGATCGCTGGAAGAAGATCAAGGGCAAGGAGCCGACTCAGAAGGACGTGGATCGGATGTTCAAGGACTTCGTGCCGATGCAGCTCAAGTGCCTGCGCCAGTACACCAAGCTGCTGCCCGGCGTCGCCGAGGTCACCCGGCGCCTGCAGAAGAAGGGCATCAAGATCGGCAGCTCGACCGGCTTCGTGCGCTCGATGGTGAGCATCCTCGAGAAGGACGCCAAGAAGCAGGGTTACGTGCCCGACGCCTCGGTCGCCGGCGACGAGGTCGAGCACGGCGCCCGGCCAAAGCCGTTCATGGTCTACAAGAACCTCGACATGATGGACGTGCATCCGATCCAGTCGGTGGTCAAGGTCGACGATACGGTTTCCGGCATCGGCGAGGCCTTGGAGGCCGGGTGCTGGGGCGTCGGCGTGGCGCGCTATTCCAACTACATGAACATCAACAGCATGGCCGAGGAGAAGCGCCTCCCTAAGGCCGACATCGAGCGGCGCCTGGAAAAGACCCGTGACATCCTGCGCAAGGCCGGGGCGCACTACGTGATCGACAGCCTGACCGACATCGAGCCGGTCATCGACGACATCAATACCCGCCTCGCCCGCGGCGAGCGGCCGTAGCGGGAACCGACCCCGTCCCGTCCTTTAGAGACGGCAACGGCGGGAAGGCGTATCGTACGAATCCGGCCACTGCAAACGTGTCTGGAATCGGCGTCCGGCTGAACGGGCGCCGAAAACAGGGAGAAAGACCATGATGAAACGTCGTCTACTATTGGCATTGGCCATGGGCTTCGGTTTCGGGTTGCTGATTCCGACGACCATCGCACCCGTGTCCGCAGCCGAAAAGGTCATCCGCTTCGGCCTGATTCCATCGGAGGATGCAGAGAAGCTGATCAAGGATTCCGGGCCGTTCATCGCGGCGTTGGAGAAGAGCCTGGGGATGAAGGTGCAGCCCTTCGTCGCCATTGACTATAGCGCCGTCATCGAGGCATTGAAGTCCGACAAACTGGAGATTGCGTTCCTCGGACCAGCCGCTTACGTGCTGGCCAAGGACAAGGTGAAAGCCGGCGTCGAACCCGTGGCCCGCGGCGTCATGCAGGAGACAGGCAAGTCGTCCTACAAGGGGTTGATCATCGCCAATCCGGCGACGCCCATCAAGGCATTGGCCGACCTCAAGGGCAAGACATTCGCTTTCGTCGATCCGGCGTCTACGTCGGGCAACTTCGTGCCACGCTACGTCTTTAGCAAGAACAACATCGACCCCGAGAAGGACTTCAAGTCGGTATTCTATTCCGGCACCCACCAGGCGACCCTGATTGCCGTCAAGGAAGGCAAGGTGGAGGCCGGCTCGATCGCCGACGAGGTCTACGATCTCGCCATCGCCAGAGGCCAGTTGAAAAAGCCCGACGTCCGGATCGTCTACACCTCCGACCCGATCCCGGGTTCGCCGTTCGTGGTTCGCACCAACCTGCCGGCCGACTTGCAGGCCAAGTTGAAGGCTGGCCTGATGGGGCTTAAGGATGTCCGCTTCGGCAAGCTCGGGGTGGTCACCTCCATGGACCCTGCGACGGATGCCGACTACAACATTGTCCGCGACCTGATCGCCCTCCAAGCGAAGTTGAAGGCGGCCAAGAAAAATTAACGGAACGGCAAGCGTCCGTCATCGGGCTACGACGTTACTGCCGACATCGGCCTTCAATCCCAGGAAGCGCCCGCGCCGCCAGGCGCGGGCGCGGGGGGATTTGCGTTGTTCGCCCGGAAGGCCCACGGGAGTGATTCTGCATGATTGCTTCGGACCAGGGCCCTATCCTGGAAATCAAGGGGCTGAGGAAGAATTACGGGTCCACCGTAGCGCTCCGCGAGGTGAACCTGACTGCGCGTAGGGGCGAACTTATCGTCATCCTCGGCCGCAGCGGCGCCGGCAAATCAACCCTCATGCGCTGCATCAACCGGCTGGTGACCCCGACCGACGGCGAGATCCGATTCAACGGCGTGCCGGTGAGCGGCGACAAGAAAGTGTTGCGCGCCTATCGGCGCAAGATCGGGATGATTTTCCAGCACTTCAACCTCGTCAGGCGCCTGCCGGTGCTGGAGAACGTTCTGACCGGAATGCTGGGTTACAAACCGACGCTGCCGTCAATTTTCAAGGTCTTTAGCCGGGATGAAAAGTTGCGGGCGATCGAATGCCTCGAGCGGGTGGATATGGCGCACAAGGCGTTCCAGCGCGCTGACACACTCTCGGGTGGCGAGCAGCAGCGCGTCGGCATCGCGCGCGCCCTCAATCAGAACCCGGACCTTCTACTTGCAGACGAGCCGGTAGCCAGTCTCGATCCCACCATCGCCCGCACGGTGCTCGGCTATATCAAGCAGATCAACGAGGAGATGGGGATCACGGTGCTGTTGAATATCCACCAGGTGAACTACGCCCGCGAGATCGGTCACCGCATCGTCGGACTGGCCGACGGCGTCATCACTTTCGATGGCGACATATCGAACCTCACCGACGACGTACTCAACCGGATTTACGGCGGAAAGCCGGAGGATACCTATGATGTCTAGTGCGATTGCCAATCAACGATTGACCACCGACCCGGATTACCGGGCGCGCCTCCAGCAACGGTTGGACTCGGAGATGACGCCGGCGGAAAGATATCGAATGATGGCCGTACAGTTCGCCACCTTAGTCGTCGTCGCCATCGTTCTTTACTGGACCGCCGTCGATACCAACGTCAGCCTCGGTGAGTTGGTGCGCGGCATTCCGGCAATTGCCAACTACGTCGCCCGGATGTATCCGCCGGATTGGGCCTATTCGCGCGCGCTCCTGGGTCCGACCATCGAGACCATCGAGATCGCCATCTGGGGAACCGTGCTCGGGATCGTGCTCGGGCTGCCGCTAGGGCTGCTGGGCGCGCGCAATATCACGCCGCACGTCACGATCTACGCTGCCTCGCGGTTTATCCTCAATGCGCTGCGCGGGGTATCGGAGCTGGTGTTCGCGCTGATCTTCGTGTCCGCCGTCGGGCTCGGCCCGTTCCCCGGAATCCTGGCGCTGGCGCTCCACAACGCGGGCATGCTCGGAAAGTTCTACGCCGAAGCCATCGAGGCCATCGATCCGGGGCCGGTGGAAGCCCTGCAAGCCACCGGCGCCAACTGGATACAGATCATCGTGTTCGCCATCATCCCGCAGGTCACGCCGCATTTCATTACCTACAACATGTACCGCTTCGAGGTCAGCATCCGCTCGGCCACGGTGCTGGGACTGGTTGGCGCCGGCGGCATCGGCTTCTATCTGATCTCGAGCATCCGCCTGTTCGACTACCAGGAAACGGCGATCGTGCTGATTATCATCGTGCTCCTGGTGGTCATCACCGACTACCTGGGGACGCGCCTGAGGGCGCGGATCATCTGAGGCACCGGCAGGAGCGGCGGAAAACCGGGGAGATGGGGGGATAAGGTGGGCGGTGCGACCGGAATCCCCAATCTTTCAGCGGACCCTGGCGTGGTCTAAGCTGCCCGGGCGGCGTCCAACGAGACGTCGCCCGGAATCTATCCGGCACCAGGGAACACCGTCATGGCCGCCGCCCGCGAATCCGTCACCGTTAACGGCCGCACCTATGCGTGGCCATCGCGGCCGGTGGTCGTCGTCTGCATCGACGGCTCCGAGCCCGCCTACATCGAGAAGGCGGTCGCCGCCGGCCGCATGCCGTTCCTGGCGGGTGCGTTGAAGACCGGTGCCGATTTGCGCGCCGACTGCGTGGTGC
>JACPJY010000364.1 GCA_016187325.1 Rhodospirillales bacterium
GCGCCGTCGCCGGCAGGTGCGCCCGGCACTTCTTGGCCTCAGCCAGCGCGATGCCTAAGTCCTTGTGCATCCACTTGGTGGCGAAGCCGAAATCGAACTTGTCGTCGATCATGGTCAAGGCCCGGTTGTCCATCTGCCACGACTGCGCGGCGCCCTTGGCGATGACGCCCACCACCTTCTTGGCGTCCAGCCCGGCCCTTTCGGCGAACGCCAGACCTTCGGCCAGGCCCTGCACCAAGCCGACGATGCACACCTGGTTAACCGCCTTGGTGACCTGGCCGGCGCCGACTGGCCCCAACAGGGTGACGGCACGGGCGTAGGCCTTGATCACCGGCGCCGCGACGTCGAAGTGCCGCCTGTCGCCGCCGACCATCACCGTCAGCACGCCGTTCTCGGCCCCGGCCTGGCCGCCGGACACCGGCCCGTCGAGGAAGCCGATGCCGCGCTTCCTGGCCTCGGCGTCGATCTCCTTGGCGACCCGGGCCGACGCCGTGGTGTGGTCGCAGTAGACCGCGCCCCGCTTCATGCCGGCGAGGATGCCGTCGTTGCCGAAGGCGACCTGGCGCAGGTGGTCGTCGTTGCCGACGCAACTGAACACCACGTCGGCGTCCTTGGCCGCGGCGGCCGGCGTCTTCGCCATTTTTCCGCCGTGTTTCTTGGCCCATTCCTGGGCCCGCTTCGGGCTGCGGTTGTAGACGGTGACTTGGTGGCCGGCCTTGACCAAGTGCCCGGCCATCGGAAAGCCCATCACGCCGAGGCCGATGAATGCCGTGTTTGCCATGATTTCCGCCCTCCCGCCTATGGGTTGGTCAACAGGCGATAGAGAGCGGTGTTGTCGAGCCGGCCCTCGCCGCGGTCCTGGATCCGGGCGTAGAAGTCCTCGATCAGCGCCGTCAGCGGCAGTTGCGCGCCGTTGTTGCGGGCCTCGTCGAGACAAATGCCCAAGTCCTTGCGCATCCAGTCGCAGGCGAAGCCAAAGTCGAACTTGCCGTCGACCATGGTGCGCGCACGGTTGTCCATTTGCCACGACTGGGCGGCGCCCTTCGAGATGGTCTCCACCACCAGGTGCGGATCGAGCCCCGACTTGACCGCCAGGTGCATGCCCTCGGCGAGCGCCTGGATGGCCGCGGCGCAGCACATCTGGTTGACCATCTTGGTCAATTGCCCCGAGCCCACCGGCCCCATCAGGGTGACCGCCTTGGCATAGGGCTTCATCGCCGGCTCGCCGGTCCTGAACGCCTTGGCGTCGCCCCCGACCATGATCGTCAGCTGCCCCTTCTTCGCCCCTTCCTGGCCGCCGGACACCGGCGCATCGAGGAACGCGACTCCCTTCTTCTTCGCCTCGGCGGCAAGCTTGCGGGCGATGCTGGCTGACGCCGTGGTGTGGTCGATCAGCAGCGTCCCCTTGCCCATGCCAGCGAGCGCGCCGTCCTTGCCCAGCGTCACGGCGGCGAGATCGTCGTCGTTGCCGACGCAGGTAAGCACGATGCCGGCGCCCCGGGCGGCCTCGGCGGGTGTCTTGGCAGCGTTACCGCCATACTCCCGGACCCAGGCCTCGGCCTTGGCGGCGGTGCGGTTGTAGACGGTGACTTCGAAGTCGGCCTTCGAGAGGTGCCCGGCCATGGGATAGCCCATGTTCCCGAGCCCGATGAAGGCGGCCTTGGTGCTGCTCATGGTTCGATATCTTTCGGTTCGAATTGGCGGTTGGTTTCGGCTGGCGGGACGGATGACTGCTTGTCGGTTGCGGCGGATTATAGGAAGCGGTTTCGGTGAATCCCAGCCCCTTTGTGGCATCCTTCAATGGCTCGCCGCGGCGCCGCTTTTCACGCCGCGGCGATGCCGATAAAGTCGCCGGCACGCCGGGCTGGAGGCCCGCGATCATGAACGATGCGCCAGAGCTCATCGTCGGCGGCAGGCCGCCGCGCAACCCGTTCCGGGCCGAGGACCTGCCACTGATCGCCCGACTCACCCAAATCGGCTTCCACCGCTACCGCCGCCGCTGGGCGAAGCGGTTGTTCAAGCGGCCGGGGCGGATGCTGTTCGACGTCGCCTATCACGGACTCAGGCTCGGCGGCCGCGGCGCCGTGTCGGTGGATTTGCCGGGCGGGCCGGCCCGTCTCGGCTTCGATGCGCGCAAGATCCATTTTCGCGGTATCTACGACGGCGGCGCCGATGGCCACGAGCCGGAAGTGGCGGCGATCCTGGAGACTCTGCTCGCCGGCGAGCGGGTGTTTTACGACGTCGGCGCCAACTGGGGCTATTTCACCCTCTACGCCGCCGGCATCCCGGGCTACACCGGCGCCATCCACGCTTTCGAGCCGATCGCCGACACCTTCGCCGATCTCGACGACCTTGTTCGCCAGGCCGGGATTGCCGGGCGAGTCCATTGCCACACAATCGCGCTTTCCGACTGCGACGGCGAGGCGACCATGGCCTTCGATCCCATCGACACCCGCATCGCCCGTCTCGCCGCGGCCGGCCAAGGCGGCGCCGATGGCGACCGCCGGGTCCGGCTGGCCCGCCTCGACGGCCTCGGGCTGCCGCCGCCGTGGCTGATGAAGGTCGACGTTGAGACACACGAGGCCCAGGTGTTCCGCGGCGCCGAGGCGATGATCGCGGGCGCCAGGCCGTTCATCGTGTTCGAGAACTGGATCGAGCGCGGCGATCCGCAGGCGACGCTCAGGCCGCTGCGCACGCTCGAGGAAATGGGCTACGCGCTTTACCGGCCGTGCTGGCAGTTCAACGACGGCAAGGAGACTTTCGTGTGGCCGGAGGCGACCCCGCCCCTCCCCTCCCCGCGCCGCCGCCTCGCCCTGGTCCGCTTCGCGGCCGAAGCGCGGTTCCAGTTCGGCGAGCAGATCAACGCGCTCGCCTGTCACCGCGACCGCGTGGCGGAGCTGGCGCGGGCATTTTCGGGTGGCGGACCGGAGACCGATCTGGGATAGATTAGGCGCCGGCGCCGATCCGCCGGATATGAGGAGCAGCGCGTTGTCCAAGGGGCTATCCGTCGAAATCTCCCCGGGCGAGTTGATCGACAAGATCACCATCCTCGAGATCAAGCGCGAGCGCATGACGGACACGGCGAAGCTGAAGAACGTCGAGCACGAATGGACGACGCTGACCGCCGCACGCGACAGCGCCGTCAAACCGTCAGTCGAGCTCGACCGGCTGGCCGCCGAGCTGAAACAGGTCAACGAGCGTCTGTGGGAGATCGAGGACGACATCCGCGATTGCGAGCGACGAAAGGACTTCGGCAGGAAGTTCGTCGAGCTTGCCCGCGGTGTCTACATGAACAACGACCGGCGCTCGGAGATCAAGCGCGCCATCAACCGACTCCTCGGCTCGCGCCTGACTGAAGAAAAGTCCTATGCCGCCTATTGAGGGCGGACCTCATTGAGTGGATTGGGGTGATCAAACCCTTCCGGATCATGGACTGGTGGTTGGCGCGGCGGCGCCGGCGAACATCGCGCGCCGGCGAGGCCAAGGGCGTGTTGGTGATATCGTCGGGCGGGCTCGGCGATACGGTGCTGTTTGCCCACGTCGCCGAGCGGTTCCTCGCCCTCGCCCGCAAGGCCGAGCCGGTGACCATGTTGCTGCGCGCCGACGCCATGAAGATGGCGTTCCTGCTGCCGCCCGCGGCGGCGGTGGTCGGCGTCGATTTCAAGCGCCTCGGCCGCGACCTCGGCTATCGGCGGCAGGTAACGGACGACATCTTCCGTGCCCATTACCGACTGGTGGTCCATACCGATTACCTTCGTCACCCGGACCTCGACGAGGCGCTGGTCGCCGCCGCCATGGCGCCCGAGGCGGTGGCGATGGAGCCCAGGCCGTGGCGCAAGTACGACTCGCGGCTCAACGCCAACCGCCGCCTCTACACCCGGCTTTACAACAGCGGCGCGCCGCATCTCGACAAGGTGGTGCGATGGGCACGCTTCGCCGGCTGGCTTTCCGGCCGCGATAGCGCACCGCCGATGGCCCGCCTGCCGGCGGCGAGACTCGCGGCGCCGGCGGCGGCTGGCCCGGCGGTGGTGATGCAGCCGTTCTCGGCGGTGAAGCGCAAGCAAAGCCCCCCTGCCCTCTACATGCGCATCATCGAGGCATTGCCGAAAGGCACAGCGGTCGTCGTCACCGGCACCCCAGGCGATCTCGACGCCAATCCGGAATTCAAGGCGCTGTTGGATTTGTCGGGCGTCCGTTTCGACGACTCCAGCTTCGCCGACCTGGTGCCGACGCTGCGCGCGGCGCGCCTGGTGGTGTCGGTGGACACGGCGTTGATGCACCTCGCCGTCGCTGTCGGCGCGCCGACGCTGTGCCTGGCCAGCGCCGCCTACGTCGGCGAGATCGTCCCCTACGACCCGGCGATCGCGCCGCCGAACGCCCGCTTCGTCTATCATTCGATGCCGTGCGAGGGCTGCCTCGGCGACTGCATCCTGCCGGCCGAGCACGGCATGTTCCCGTGCGTCGCCCGGCTGGAGGAGGAGCGCATCACCGGCACGGTGCGAGCGATGCTGGCCATGGAGTCTACACAGCGATGACGCCACCCGCCGCGGCAAAAGCGACTTGGGATTTCCTCTGCCGGCACCGCCATCGGCTGTTCGGAACCGCCGCCGCGCTGGCGCTGGCGGCCGTCGCCGCGGTGGCCGGCAGCTACCTTTTCTATCCCGGCTATCTCGACCACGGCGAGCCGAGCGTGGCGCTGATCTCCTGGCGGCTGCTCGAAGGCATTCCCGCCTTCACGGCCTTGGACGATCCGCGACGGATCGCCAACCTGTACGGGCCGGTGACCCACATCATCCACGCCGCGGCATTTGCGTTGGCCGGCCCGTTGATCGCAGCCGGCAAGGCGGCGGCCGTCGTCGCGGCGATGCTGATTCCGGCGGCGGTGTTCATGGGCCAGCGGCGGCGTGGCATCAAAGCCGCACTCATCGGCCTCGTCATCGCGGCGGCATTGGTACTGCTGCATGTGCCGACGTCGATCTGGAACCGGCCGGATTCGTTCCTGGCGCTGATAGCGGCCCTCGCCGTGTGGACGGCCAACGCCGCCGATCCGGCTCGCGCCGAATGGCCGAAGTCGGTCCTGATCGCGGTATGCGGCGGCCTCGCGGTGGGGCTCAAGATTCACGGCGGTATCTATGTCGCGCCGGTGGTCGTCTGGCATTGCCTGAATCCGCACCGAGGCGTCCACGCGTTCGCGGTCATGTGCGCCGTCGGCGCGGGGGTTGCATTGTTGCCGTTCGCGTTCCCGGTGTTCCCACTTGCCAACTACCTGGCGTGGTTCGCGCCGGTGATCGGCAAGGAAAGCCCGCCAGCGAACGTTCTCAACATGCTTCGCTATGCGGCGATCTATCTGGTGCCGGTGGCGTTTTTCGCCGCCGCCACGATGCGCGCAGTAGACGCCATGGCGCGGCGCGAAATGGCCTACCTCGCCACGTACGTGGCCTGCTGGGCGGTGGCGATCTACCTTGGCGCCAAGCCGGGCGCCGGCATCCACTATCTTTATCCGTTCGCCGCGCTCACCATCGACTTGACTCTGCACCACACGCTTCGCGTTACCGACCGGCGGATGGCGGTGTGGGGCGCTATCGTCGCCTTCGCCGCTATGGTAATGGCAATCGGCGTGCCGGTGCAGAAGCGATACTATCGCGCGCTGCATTGGCAGGAAGTGTCGCGAATCGGCGCCGAAATCCGCACCGTCATGGCGACCTACCCGGGCCGCACCATCGAGATGGGCGTCGGCGAGAACGTCGCCAGCTACCCGCGCACCTTCTACAAGACGATCCTGGTGCTGGCCGGCAATCCCTATACGCTCGATGCCGCCGTCATCATCGAATGGAGCAAGCTGGGAATCCCATTGGCCGACGCCACCCTGGCCATGATCCGCGGCTGCAGCACCGATTTGTGGCTGATCCCGATGGGCGAACGGCCGTTCACGATGGTTGGCTATTACGGCAACCGCATCTTCGAGCCGGCGTTCGTCGACGCCTTCCACGGCAGCTACGCCAAGGCGAAGTCGCTGGAATTCTTCGACGTTTGGGCGTGCAAGCGTTAGGCTGCGGGGCGCCCCGGCTGACTTTTTTCGGATGGCCCCCCGCCCCGAGATGTTGTATACGGCCCCAAGAACCGCCGCCAGACCCGACCTGGGTACCGCAAGATGCTGAAAAGAAAAATAAAATGACGAGGACCGCATGAAACTGGCCGACTACGTCGTCAATTTCCTGGCCGACAAGGGTATCGACAAAATCTTCGTCCTTTACGGCGCCGCCAACGGGCATCTGATCGACGCCTTCACGCGCACCAACAAGACCGAATATGTCGCCACCATGCACGAGCAGGCGGCCGGCTTTGCCGCCGAGGGCTGGTCTAAGATCAAGGACCTGCCGGGCGCCGCCATCGTCACCAGCGGGCCGGGCGCGCTGAATCTGGTCACACCGATCGCTAACTTCTTCTACGATTCGGTGCCCGGCATCTTCATCACCGGCCAGATCAACTCGCAGTTCCTGCGCCCCGACCCCGAGGTGCGGCAGGTCGGCTTCCAGGAATGCGACGTGGTCAGCGTCGTCAAGCCGATCACCAAGTACGCGGTCATGATCACCCGCCCCCAGGACATCCGCTTCGAACTGGAAAAGGCGTGGTTCATCTGCCGGGACAAGCGGCCTGGACCGTGCGTGATCGACATCCCGATCGACATCCAGAAGGCCGACGTCGACCCCGATAATCTGTTCAGCTTCGATGCTGCGGCGGCTTCCGATCGCTGGGACCTGGAGGCCGTCGACGCCCACATCGACCGATACATCGCCGATTTCCACAACAGCCAACGGCCGGTATTGATGATCGGCGGCGGCGTGCGCACCGCCGGCGCCGTGGACGAGGTGCGCGAGATCGCTAGGTTCGCCCGCATCCCCTGCTTCCCGACCTGGAACGCTCTCGACGTGGTGACCTCGGATTTCGAATTCTACGGCGGCCGGATCGGCACCTACGGCGGCGCCGGGCGCAACTTCGGCATCCAGAATTCGGATCTGCTACTGGCCATCGGCAGTCGGATTTCCGGGCGCATCACCGGCGGCAATGTGAGCACCTTCGCCCGCGGCGCCAAAAAGTACGTGGTCGATGTCGACAAGGCGCTGTTACAGCCGAAGCTGCAGCAGGTGCCGTTCGACGAGAATATTCTTTGCGACGCCGGGGTGTTCGCCCGCCGGCTGCTGGAAAAGCTGAAACAGGCCAACACGGCCAAGTCCCTGCCCCGCCATCAGGAATGGAACAAGCGCTGCGTAGAGTGGCGCACCAAGTACGACCCGGTACGGTCGGAATACTTCAAGCCCAACGCCTACCGGGTCAACGGCCAAGTGTTCACCCATCCGTATGCTTTCATGCGCCGGCTGTCGGAGAAGATGACCGCCGCCGACGTGCTGGTGTGCGATCTCGGCGGCACCTCGGTGGTCGTCGGCCACGCCTTCGACACCAAGCTTGGCCAGCGCTACGTCACCAACAATGGCAACGCGCCGATGGGCTTTGCCATGGCCGGTGCCATCGGCGCATGGCTGGCGGCGCCGGACCGACAAGTGGCGGTGATCATCGGCGACGGTGGCTTCAACCTCAACATCCAGGAACTGCAGACGCTGGTGAACTACGGCGTCAAGATCAAGGTGTTCATCCTCAACAACCACATCTACGGCATCACCAAGGCGTTCCAGGAAACCAATTTCCAGGGCCGCTGCGAGGCCTGCGGCCCGGTCGGCTACAACCCGCCGGATTTCGTCAGGATCGTCAAGGCCTACGGAATCGAGGCGTTCGAGATCAAGACCAACGCCGACATCGATGCCGTCGTCGATCAGGTGCTGGCCTTCGACGGGCCCGCGGTGTGCGACGTCAACTGCCACGACTATCACACCTACGAGCCGCGCATCTTCGGCTGGTCGACGCCAGTCGAGGATATGTACCCGTATCTGCCGCGCGACGAGTTCCAGGCCAATCTCTGTATCGAACCTTATGGCGACTGGCAGAACCCGGAAATGCCGGATATCACCCAGCCGAACACGGCGTTCGAGTGAAAACCCGGTAGGCGAAAAGTTCCGATGGCAACCGCAACGCCAGATCTTCTTCTGATCAATCCGGGCGGCCGGGCGCGAATCTACCAGGACCTAGGCACCGACCTGACGGCGGTCGAGCCGCCGTTGTGGTGCCGGTTGATCGGCGGCTACGTGCGCGATCGCGGGTATTCCATCGAGATTCTCGATTCCGAGGCTCTCGACTTGCCGCCGGCGGCGGTTGCCGAGCGCGTGAAAGCGACAAAACCGCGCCTCGTCGCCATGGTCGTGTTTGGCCACCAGCCGTCCGCCTCGACCCAGCAGATGATGGCCGCCGGCGACGCCTGCCGGGCGATCAAGCAGGCGGCTCCCGAGATTCCCGTCGTCATCGTCGGCGGCCACGTCTCGGCGCTACCTGAGCGCACGCTCGCCGAAGAGGTCGTCGACTTCGCCTGCAAGGGGGAAGGCCCGGTGACAATGGTGCAGCTTTTGGAGGCCCTGAAGTCCGGCGACGTGACCGATCTCGCCAAGGTGCAGGGCTTGGTATGGCGGCGCGGCGGCAACACCATCGTCAATGCGCCGGCGCCGCTGATCCAGGACCTAGATCGCGATCTCCACGGCGACGTCTGGGATTTGCTGCCGATGGACCGCTACCGCGCCCACAATTGGCAATGCTTCGGAGCGCTCGAGACCCGGGTGCCCTACGCTTCCATCTACACGTCGCTCGGTTGCCCTTACAAATGCGCATTCTGCTGCATCAACGCGCCGTTTGACGTCAACCGCTACCGGATGCGCAGCCCCGAAGCGGTGGTCGCCGAGATCGACCGCCTGCACAACGAATATGGCGTCAAGACGATCAAGATCATCGACGAAATGTTCGTGCTCAACGAGCGCCACGTCATCGGCATCTGCGATCTGCTGATCGAGCGCGGTTACGGCCTCAATATCTGGGCCTACGCCCGCGTCGACACGGTGAAGCCGATCATGCTGGATAAGCTGAAACGCGCCGGCATCCGCTGGCTGGCGCTCGGCATCGAATCCGGCTCCGAGCACGTGCGCGACGGCGCCGAAAAGGCGCTCAAAGAGGACGACATCGTCGGCATCGTGCGTGCAATCCAGGAGGCCGGCATCCACGTTGCCGGCAACTTCATCTTCGGGCTTCCCGACGATACCCGCGAAACCATGCAGCAAACGCTCGACTTGGCACGCGAGCTCAATTGCGAATACGCCAATTTCTATTCGGCGATGGCCTACCCCGGCTCTGCCCTATACACGATGGCGGTGGCCAAGGGTCTGCCGTTGCCCGAGCAGTGGTCGGGATATTCCCAGCACAGCTACGATTGCCGGCCGCTGCCCACCGACCACCTGACGGCGGCCGGGGTGCTGAAATTCCGCGACGACGCCTTCCACGTCTATTTTTCGAGTCCTCGCTACCTCGCCATGGTCGACCGCACCTTCGGCGCCGATACCCGCGCCCACATCGAGGACATGGCGAGCCGCCGCCTGAAACGGAGGCTTCTGGAAGAACTGGACGCGGCGGAATGACCAACGGCCGTCCCCGAGCCGCCGCGGCGTAGGCCATGATCATCAGCCGCACCCCCTTCCGCGTGTCGCTGTTCGGTGGCGGCACCGATTATCCGAAATGGTATCTGCAGCACGGCGGCGCGGCACTCGGCTTCGCCATCAACAAATACTGCTACATCTCGATCCGGCCGTTGCCGCCGTTCTTCGAGTACCGCCATCGGATCGTCTATTCAAAAGTCGAGAACGTAAACGAAATCGGCGAGATACAACATCCCGCGGTGCGCGGCGTTCTGATGGACAAGGGCATCAACATCGGTGTCGAAATCCACCACGACGGCGACCTGCCGGCACGCTCGGGGCTGGGGTCGAGTTCGTCGTTCACGGTCGGCCTGTTGAACGCGCTGGCGGCTCTGAAGGGGCAGATGATCGACAAGAAGCCGCTGGCCCGGGAAGCTATCCGCATCGAACAGCAGGTGATCAAGGAGCACGTCGGCTCCCAGGACCAGGTGTGGGCGGCGTACGGCGGCCTCAATCGCATCGATTTTCTGAAGAACGGCGAGTTCGACGTGCAACCGGCAATCATCGCACCCGACCGACGCGAGCGGCTTCTCGGCAGCCTGCAACTTTACTTCACCGGGTTTTCCCGGTTCGCCTCGGATATCGCCAAGAAGCAGATCGACAACATCGACAAACGCCAGAAGCACCTGACGACCATGAAGGCCGCGGTCGACGAGGCGTTGGCCGTGCTGCAGTCGAAGAACCGCCCGCTGAGAGAGATCGGCGAGCTGTTGCACGAATCCTGGCGGCTGAAGCGCGAGCTGGCCGACAACGTGACGACGCCCGAGATCGATGACATCTACGACGCCGCACGTGACGCCGGCGCCGTCGGCGGCAAGCTTCTCGGCGCCGGAGGCGGCGGATTCATGGTGCTGTTCGTGGAGCCGGACGAGCAGCCGGCGGTCAACGAGCGGCTGAAGAAGCTGGTGCGCGTTGGCTTCGGCGTCGACGAGGTCGGATCCAAGATCGTGGTCTACGAGCCGGCGGGCCTGGAAAACCGCTGATTCCGGCGTGCGACGGCGTACCGTCGCTTGACAGGGTTTTGGCAACGGAGTTACTCCCCTTGCGGCACACGGGGCGGCAATCCCGTGCCGGCGTTGAAGGGGGACCTCGATGGCGGAACGGAAAAAGGCATCGGCGGCGGTAAAACGGCCCGCTCCCGGCGACGGCTTGGTATCCGTGGTGCTGTCGTTCCGCAACGAGGCGGAAGTGCTGCCGGAGTTGATCCGCCGGCTCGACGCCGTGTTGAGCAAAGATCTGGACGACTACGAACTGGTCTTCGTCAACGACGATTCCACCGACGGTTCGCTCGAAGTTCTGACCGCGGCCCGAGCCGACAACCGGCGGATAAAGATTGTCAACATGTCCCGCCGTTTCGGCCAGCCCGAATGCCTGATGGCAGGCATTGCCCACGCCAAGGGTGACGCCGTCATCTATATGGATGCCGACCTCCAGGACCCGCCCGAGGTGATTCCGGATATGCTGGCCAAGTGGCGCGACGGTGCCGAGGTGGTCTACACGGTGCGCACCCGCCGCGACGGCGAAAACCTGCTGAAGATGTGGCTGACCCGCTTGGCCTATCGGGCGATCAACGTTTCTTCGGAAATCGACATGCCGGTGAATGCCGGTGACTTCCGCCTACTCAGCCGGGTCGTCCGCGATCGTCTGCTCGATCTTGCCGAGCACGATCCTTATGCCCGGGGCTTGGTGCCGTGGATTGGCTACCGGCAGGAACCGGTGCACTATGAGCGCGCCGCCCGGGTTGCCGGAAAAGCCCACTTTTCGCTGTTCAACAGCCTGACGCCCTACAAAACCTTCATTTCGGGCTTCACGTCGTTTTCCATGGCGCCGATCTTCCTGATCTTCCTGATCGGTGGTGGCGTCGCGTTGATTTCGCTGGTCGGTCTGGCGTTGGCCCTGGTCGTCGCGGCGGTGTCCGCCGCCTGGATCCTGTTCCTGCTGTTCCTGTGGGGATCGTTGTTGTGCGCGCTCGGCTGCATCGGCATCTACGTCGGGCGCACCTACAAGGACGTACGCGGGCGTCCCCGCTACATCGTCAAGGACAAGATCGGCTTCGACGACTAAGCGCGTTCAGTTCGAATACATGTCGCGGTCGCGGTGGTAGGCGGCGGCGAAGTCATCGAGCATCCGCGCGGCCTTGGCGTCGAAGTCGGCGCGCTGCGCCAAGGCCCGGGTGACGAAAGTGGCGAACGTCACCGCCTCGCCCTTGCCGCGCAGATGAAATGCCCCGGCGAAGTCGTCGAGGTCCTCGTGGATCTGCTTGCGGGCCATGACGTTGAGTTGCGTCTTCACGTAGCGGTGCTTGTTGCGCCATTTCTTCTGGGCGGCGTTGGTAGCCATCGGAAATCTCCTTCCGGCCGCGGTAAGTCTACTAGTAGAGCTAATCTACTAGTAGAACGGTCTTTGGTCAATCGCGGATTTTGCGCATCCGCCGCCTAGGAACCATGGGGACTACTGCAGGCGATGGCGGAAGCGCTCCCAATGGGCCGGATCGAGCCGCACTTTCAAGTGGATGGCGTCTGCCGCGTCCTCGCGCTCGACCACCTCGCCGTGGTCGTAGAGCCATGCTACCGCGGCACCGTCCGAGTGTTTCAGCGACACCTCGATCAGGCGGTCGCCGCGCGTCAGCCGCTCGTCGATCGTCGCCATCAGACGCTCACAACCCTCGCCGGTCACCGCCGACAGCGGCACCACCGGGGTATTGCTGCGCGCCGCTCGATTGACGACGACCTGCTTCTCGGCGGCCGGCAGCAGGTCGATCTTGTTCAGCGCCTCGATCAACGATTCCTCGATCGCGCCGCCGAGGCCGATGTCGCGCAGCACCGACAACACGTCGCTCTTCTGTGCCGCCTGATCCGGATGCGCCGCGTCGCGGACGTGGACGATCAGGTCGGCCTCGACC
>JACPJY010000056.1 GCA_016187325.1 Rhodospirillales bacterium
CCACGTCGTTGAGCATCCAGAAGCCGAGGTCCTGGAGGATGGCGCCGACCCGGAAGATGTTGTGGTAGCTGCCGATCACCCACAGCGTGCCGTCGGGCTTCAACAGCCGGCGCGCCGCGGCGAGCCAGGCCTTGGTGAATCGGTCGTAAGTGGCGAAGTCCTCGAAGTGGTCCCAGGCATTGTCGACGCCCTCGACCCGGCGCTGATTCTCGGGCCTGAGTAACTCGCCCGCCAATTGCAGGTTATAGGGAGGATCGGCGAACACCATGTCGATGGACTCAGGCCTAAGCCCCGCCATCACCTGGATGCAGTCTCCCTCGATTATCGTGTTGTCTTCGACGTCTTTATCCCTGCCCATGGCCGGCAGCATGGGCGGGCCCGGCGAATCGGTCAAGAATTAGCTGGATTCAATGACTTAGGGGGAATCGGCGACTCAAGATATGGGACTCACGCGCCCACTGCCCCCAACATCTTGCGCACCGGCGCGTAGCTCCGCCGGTGCTGGTCGCTGACGCCCAGGCGCATTAGCGCGTCGCGGTGCTCGGCCGTGCCGTAGCCGGCGTTGCGCTCCCAGCCGTAGCCGGGAAAGCGCGTCGCCAACTCGACCATCAGCCGGTCTCGGGTCACCTTGGCGACGATCGAGGCGGCGGCGATGGACAGGCTCTTGCCGTCGCCGCCGACCACGCAGCGCACCTTGCACGGAAGCGGTGGCGCGCGGTTGCCGTCGATGAGTGCCAGGTCGGGCCGGCGGCCGAGAGCATCAATCGCGCGCGCCATCGCCCGCATGGTCGCCTCGAGGATGTTGACGGCGTCGATCTCGGCCACGTCGGCGCAACCGACGCCGATGGTCGCCTCGGCGCCGAGCAATTCGAACAATTCGTTCCGCCTCGCCGGGCTCAGCTTTTTGGAGTCGTCGAGTCCGAAGCGCAGCGCCGGATTCAGCGTCTCGGCGTCGAGAATCACCGCGCCCGCCACTACCGGTCCCGCCCACGGCCCGCGCCCCGCCTCGTCGACGCCGGCGACGACCGTGTGGCCTTCGCCGCGTGCCAGCTCCTCAAGGTTGAAGTCAGGCATCGGGCCGGCGGTCGCCGGGCGCCGCATCCGGCCGGTTCTTGCCGTTGCCGCGCGAGGCGACGGCGTCGGCGGCGCCGGCCGGCGTTCCCGGCGGGATGATCTCGACTTCGGCGGATTTGCCGGGCGGTGCCGCGCCGTCGTCCTTGTCCACCCCGTGGCCCGCCCTTTGGCCCGCCCTTTGACCCGTCCCGTGGCGGCGCTGACGCACCTCGCGCAGCCACAGCGCCGCCGTGCGCAGGCCGCCTATGGTCTTCGACGACGCCTTGTCGAGCGTCGACGTCACAAATTCGGTCTCCGGTTCATAGACGAGCTTCAGCAATTCGCTGCCGGATGTGATGCCGTGCTCAGCCAGCACCCTGAGTCGCCGGCCGGTGACCACCCATAGCGGGCTGAGCGCCAGGCTCAGCGCCGTCACCGCCACCACCAGACGGTGATCCTCGCGGCTGATGACGCCGGCGTCGGCCCCGACCACCGATAGTAGGAACGAGAACTCGCCGATCTGCGCCAGGCAGATGCCGGCGACGAAAGCGTGGTGCCAGGGCTGGCCGATGAGGCCGAGGAAGCCGACGTTGAGCGCCGTCTTGAACACCGCGACCACGAAGAACACCAACAGCACAACGCCGAGGTTGGCCCAGATGTAGTCGAGGTCGATCAGCAGCCCGACCGACAGGAAGAACACCATCATCAGCACGCTCTGGATCGGTCGCGTCGCGTCCAGCATCGCGTGGCGCTGGCGGCTGTTGCCGATGACCAGCCCGGCGATGAAGGCGCCGTAGGCGGCCGACAGGCCAACCAGGCCGGACAACGCCGCACAGCCGAAGCAGAACGCCAGCGCCGTCAACGGCTTCAGGTCCTGGTGGCCCTCGACGATGCGGCCGAACGGCAGCCCCACCTTGCGGCCGCCGAGGTAGAGGATCAGCGCCACCAGCAGCAGTATCGCCACCAGGATCTTCGGCAAGGCGATCCAATCGAAGCCGCCGCCGCCCATGGCGCCGATGACCAGCATCATCGGCACCACCGCCAGATCCTGGGCGATCAACACGCCGATCGAGATGCGGCCGGCGCGGGTGTGCAACTCGCCGATGCCTTCGAGAATCTTGATGGCGACGGCGGTCGAAGACAGCGCGACCACGAAGCCGAGCAGCACCGCCAGCCCGACCGGCCAGCCGAGCACCATCGACAGCAGCACCATCACCCCGACCGAGGCCGCCACCTGAAATCCCGTCACCAGCAGCCCGAGCACCCAGATGCGCCGAAACAAGCGCAGCGACAGCTCCATGCCGATCAGGAACAGCAACATCAGCACGCCGAGCTCGGCCAGCACGTCGATCGAGGCCCGGCTTTCGACCACCGCCAACGCCGACGGGCCGAGCAGCACGCCGGCCAGGATGTAGCCGACGATCGCCGGCTGGCGGAACCGCTCCATGGACATGCCGCAGACCAGCGCCGCCAGAACCACGATGGCGATGCCGGTCAGGTTGGATTGGAGCGCGGTTTCCTGGGCGACATGGGCGGCGGTGACGACGGCGCCGCCGACCGCTTCGGCGGCGCCCTTGACCGCATCGCCGACCGCCTCGGCGGCGCTTTCGACCGACGATCCGACCGTGCCTATGGCGGATTTGTCTGCCATGGAATCAATTTACCATGGCCACTTGGCGGCGGCGAACTTCCGTCCGAACCTCAAGAAAACCGCCGTCCGATTGTCAGCCGGCCGCCGCCTTCGGTCGCGGCGGCGGGGCGATGGATTCGAATCGCGGCCTGGCCGCATCGGCGATGCGGCGGCCCTCCTCCGACATGATGAAGGCGGAGAACGTCCGCGCCGGCAGCGATTGGCGCTTGTCCTGGAAGGTGACCGCGTTCCATTGCCGCTTCAAGGGGAAGCCGTTGACGTCGAGGACCGTCAGCCGGCCGTCGGCCAGTTCGTGGGAAACGTTGTAGGACGACATGATCGAAAGGCCGAGTTCGGACAGGATCGCCTGCTTGATGGCCTCGCTGCTGCCGAGTTCCATGCGCGCCCGGACCCGGATGCCGAGGTCGCGGAACACGTTTTCGAGCGACAGCCGCGACGCCGAGCCCGGCTCGCGCAGCAGGAACGGCTCGTGGGCGAGCCGGGAGATCGGGATCCGCGTCTCCCTGACCAGCGGATGACCGGGCGGCGCCACCACCACCAGGTGATCCTCGAGGAACGGCCGTACCTCGAGCCCGGGCAGGTCGGGAACGTGGCTCATCACGATCAGGTCGTCCTTCTTCGACGACAACCGCTCGATCATCCATTGCAGGTTGCCGACGCTGAGCCGGGGCGATACCTCCGGATTGCGGTTTTGGAAGGCGCCGAGCAGCTGCGGCATGAAGAAATTAGCGGTGGTGGCCGCCGCCACCTCGAGGGAGCCCTTGATTTCGCCCTTCATTTCCGCGAATCCGAGTTCGAGGTCGCGGAGTCGGGGCAGGATGGCGTCCGAGGCGCGCAGCAGTTCGTCGCCGGCCGGCGTCAGGAACAGCCGCTTGCCGGCTTTTTCGAACAGCGGCAGCCCAACCGAGTCTTCGAGGTGCTTGATCTGAATCGACACCGCCGGCTGGGTCACTCCCATTTCGTTGGCGGCGCGGGAGAATCCCTTGAGACGGGCGACCGCTTCAAAAAGCTTGAGTTGTCTGAGGGTTAGCATGACCGTCTCGATAAAATCATATATAAATATAACTTATATATTAGATAAAAACTATTAATTTTTCCAAATCCTCGGTGGTGTGTACACTCCTTGCCGTGAAAGCGCCGCGGTTTTCAAGATCCCCGGGCCATTTGGCCCGCAGCCCGATGGATATCCGGGGGGTTGAGATGAGGAGCCGTTTTTCGGACGGCCGCGGCCAAGGCCCCGGGTAGGGGCTGCTTCGAAAGCGATGTGGGTCAGGCACAATCTCCCCGTGTCTGTGATCGTGGCCCCGCTCGGTTCCCCCGAGCGGGGTCCACTTTTTTGCGCTTCCGGCCGGTGGACCCGTTGGCGAGGATCCGCCCGCAGCGGTCGCACCGGCGGCGGTTTTTTCGGCCGGAACCGGGGCCACCCTGTGCTACAATGGCTCGCGGCTGGCGATCGGAGGCGGCAATGGCGCGAGTGATGATTACCTGCCCCGAAACGGGAGAGCCCATCTACACCGGCATGTCGTTCGACTGGTCGGCGTTCGACTCCGTGCGCATCGGCGAGCGGAAGGTGCGCTGCCCGTTGTGCGGCGAATACCATTCCTGGAAACGCGTCGACGCCTTCCTCGAAGAGGACGGCGGCAGCGCCTGATCGTCCCTCCCCCGACCGGCAAGCCCCTACCCGTCATCGCAACCCCGCGGCGGCGGGGTTTTTCATCGGCCGCCGGGCCAGCAGGCCCGCCGATGGCCTGCTCGCCCTGCGCCCCAGGCGTGGGCGCTCCGGCTAATCAGTTAAATATTCATGATCGTTGATCCTCGTGATACCGTCGATACCGGTGCGCGATCCGGCGCCCGGCGTCGGGTCCGCCCCGGAAATCGGGAGGGGGATACATGACTAATTCATCGGCGGCGCTGCCGCCAGAAATCGCCAAGCGTGTGTCGTTGAGTTTGTTGGTGTTGCGAATCTCGCTCGGATTGTTTTTCTTCTTCTGGGCGATCGAAAAATTCATCATCCCGCAGAAGGTGATCGAGCTTTATAAGAAGTTCTACTACGTGTCGGTCTCGACGGAGATGAGCTACGCCATCGGCGTCGTGTTGACGGTGATCGCACTGGCGGTTCTCGTTGGCGCATACCGGAAGTGGAGTTACGGTTTCGTGCTGGTCGCCCACACGATCACTATCGTCTTTTCTTGGCACCGCATCATCGACCCTTACGGGCTGATCCCGAAGGCCCCCAAGGGTTCGATGTTCGAGGGCATGTTCACCGGCCAGCCGATGCACCTGTTTCTGGCCAGCATCCCGGTATGGGGCGCGTGCTTCCTGCTTTACTACCTCAGGGATTACGACACCCGCTCCTACGACGGTCGGCGCGCTGCCAGCTAAAGCAGCGTCAACTGGTCGCCGGCCCTGGGCGGCGGCCGGAACAGCGAGGTCACGAGCTCGAACCTGGTGGCGCGTTCCTGGTTGAGGCCGAATCGCGCGCAGGCGCGCTCGAAGCGTTGCGCCAGCAGCTTGGCGCGTTCGCCGGTGCCGGTCATCCGGGTGCCGAAGTCGGCGACGTAGAGGGCGCCGCTGCGGCTGTCGCGCACCTGGTTGAGGACGTGCTCGGCCATGTCCGGCGCGTGCGCGTTCAGCCATTCCTCGAACAACGCCTTCAGCTCCCACGGCAGCCTGAGCAGGATGTAGGCGGCGCCGACCGCGCCGGCGGCGGCGGCGCGCTCGAGGACGCGCTCCATCTGGCTGTCGGTGAGCACCGGGATCATTGGCGCCACCATCACCGAAACCGGGATCCCGGCGGCCGCCAGCTTGGCGATCGCCGCCAGGCGCTTCTCCGGCCTCGGCGCCCGCGGCTCGAGGGCCCTGGCGACCCGGCCGTCGAGGGTGCAGATGGAAACGCCGACCGCGGCCAGGCCCTTGGCGGCCATCGGCGCCAGGATGTCGATGTCGCGGCAGACCAGCGTCGACTTGGTGGTGATGGCGACCGGATGGTTGAAGCGTGCCAGCACCTCGAGCACGGCGCGGGTGATCCGGTGCCGGCGCTCGATCGGCTGGTAGGGATCGGTGTTGGCGCCGAGCGCGATGGTCGCCGGCCGGTAGCCCGGCTTCGACAATTCCCGCTCCAACAGCTTCGCCGCGTCCGGCTTGGCGAACAGCCGGCTTTCGAAATCGAGGCCCGGCGACAGGCCCATGTAGGCGTGGCTGGGCCGCGCGTAGCAGTAGACGCAGCCGTGCTCGCAGCCCTTGTAGGGGTTGATCGAGCGGTCGAACCCAATGTCGGGCGAGTCGTTGCGGGCGATGATGGTCTTCGGCCGCTCGACCGTGACCGTGGTGCGCAGCGGCGGCAGGTCGCTGTCGTCCAAGTCCCAGCCGTCGTCGACGGCCTCGCGCGTTTCGCGCTCGAAGCGCCCGCAGCGGTTGCTCACCGCGCCGCGGCCCTTCATCGGTGTAGCTGGCAGGGAATCGACCATGGCCGATTCTACAGCGGCTCCGGAACGCTCAGGAACATTCGCCGTTTTTCCGGCGCCGACGCCGGTGCACGGCCCGCCCGCCGCCGGCTCGTCCGAAACTCGTCAATAACTCGTCCGAAACTCATCATTGCCTCATCATTGTCTCATCATCTTTTCATCATTTCTGGTCGAGGTTTTTCTCCTAACCCA
>JACPJY010000392.1 GCA_016187325.1 Rhodospirillales bacterium
CACCCGCATGGTGTCGCGCTCCACGGATTTGCCGCTGATCGTCGACGGCGACACTGGCTATGGCGGGGCGCTCAACGCCATGCGCCTGGTCAAGGAGCTGGAACGCGCCGGCGCCGGCGCCGTTCACATCGAGGACCAGGTGCTGCCGAAGAAATGCGGCCACCTCAACGACAAGCGCCTGGTCTCGCCAGAGGATGCCGCTGCCAAGATCAACGCCGCCTGCCGGGCCAGGACGCATCTCCGCATCATCGCCCGCACCGACGCCGCCGCCGTCGAGGGCCTGGATGGCGCCATCGCCCGCGGCAAGATCTACAAAGAAGCCGGCGCCGACGTGGTGTTCCCGGACGGGCTCGCGTCCGAGGACGAATTCCGCGCCTTCGCCAAGGCGGTGCCGGGGCCGAAGATGGCCAACATGACCGAGTTCGGCAAGACGCCCTACTTCACCGCCAAGCAGTTCGAGGACTTCGGCTACAAGATCGTCATCTGGCCCGCCACCTCGATGCGGGTAGCCGCCGGCGCGATGGCCGAGCTTTACCGCCACCTGAAGCAGCACGGCAGCGCCGAGGCACTGTTGAACAAGATGCCGTCCCGCGCCGAACTCTATGATACGATTGGCTATTACGACTATGAGGCGCTGGACAAGGGGATCTCCCGTAGCGTCGTTCCGAAAACCCCCGGCGCCTGACACCTCGCCCCCGATTGCGCTTGTGCCCCCGACCGGGCAGAATCGACCCGGGATTCGACCTTGCCCCGGGATCGACCCAGGGCACGGTTCGCGCGATGGAGGGTTTCCATGAAAAAGGTTTTGGTGTCGTGGCTGCTGGCCGGCCTGCTCGCGGCGCTGATGCCGGCGGGCGCTTCGGCGGCGCCGCAGGTGCTGGCGGCGCTGTCGTCCGAGGTCGGGATTCCATTCACCTGCGATGGCGTCGATTGCCGGGCACAGCTGAGCACGTACTGCATGCTGCGCAACCGGCCGGCGCCGATATTGGGCAAGGAGTACGTGCCGGCGGTGCCGGAGCGGTTCACCCTCGTCATCACCAATGCCCAGGGCCGGGAGCGCAGCCTGCCTGCGGCCGACCATGTCCGGTTCTTCGAAAGCCGCGCCTTCATGTCGGTGGCCGCGTGGATTCCACGCGCCGACCTCGAGCAGTTGGGCGCGGTGACGGCGGTGATCCGCGTCGCCGACAACGCCGCGCTGCTGCCGGTGCCGGAGCCGGGCGATCCGAACCCGCTGACCGCGAAGGAGATCGCCTACGCCACCGGCTCGCTGCGCGAGGAGAGCGCGCGGCTGCTGGAAACCCGCCCGGAGGCGGCGACCGCCCGCGTGCTGGCCGCGATTACCAACCACCTGCCCTATAGCCAGGATTTCGATACCGGCGAGACGGAGAACGTTGTCGACAAGGTGATCGGGAAAATCCCTGCCGCATCGTCCGACCGCGTTGGCGTCGGCCAGGCCCGTGTCAAGGTGAGGATGTGCGTCGGCGACGTCACGCACATGCGCTTCCGCACCATGCGCGGCTGCCTGGAATCGAAGCACGACCAGCTGATTCGCGAGCTCAACGTCGACTACTGGCATTCCCAGACTGGGAGTTGACCGCCGGCAGCTGACGGGCATCCTCAGCGCCTAATCGAGCAGCGACCGCAGCTTCCCGACCGCCTCGTCCGGCGCGGTTAGGACGTGGCGGCCGCCTGCCTTGGCGGCAACCGCGTCCCTGGCCCCGACCATCGAAAACTGCGCCAGTAGGATAACATCGCCGCCCGTCATGCCGGCCGCCGCGTCGGCGAGCAGCGCGTCGTGCCCAGCGCCATCGCCGGCGTTGAGGGCGTCGAGCGCGCCGGGCACGTAGCGGATGTCGAGCGTCGCCGCGACGCCGCGCTTGCCGGCGGCGGCCGTGAGCTCGGCCTCGAGCGAGGCGATGGTCGGCTGGAAGGTGGCGAGCCCGCCGATGCGGCAGCCGAGCGCGAGCGCCTTCTCGATCATCGCCTCGTCGGGCTTCAGCACAGGGATCCTCGCGTCCCGCCGCGCCCGCTCGATGGCGGCGCCGAAAGCCGAGCAGGTGAACAGCACCGCGTCGGCGCCGCACGCTACCCCGTAGGCGATCAGCGTCGCCATGCGGCCCGTGAAGTCGTCGGTCAGACGGCCGGCGGCGGCGAGGTCGGGGGCCAGCGCATAGTCCGCCACGTCCGCGATGCGGGCCTCCGGCCACAGGCGCCGGAAGGCGTCGTGGATGGGCGCTTGCGCGGCGGTGACGGCGTGGATCAGTTGGATGCGCGGGCCGGTCATGGCGGGGGTCCTCGGTCGTCGGCGGGCATTGGTCCCAAGGCGGCCTTGGGGTAACCTGAGCTTAACCGAAAAACCGGGCGCCCTCCATCCGGCGCCCATCACGGGAGGACTGCCGCCGCCATGATCGCCCCAGCCAACGATACCATCCTCGTCGACAGCAAGGCCGGCGTCTGCCGGATCACCCTCAACCGGCCGAAGTCGCTGAATGCCCTCAACCCGGACATGGCCCGCGCCCTCAACCAGGTGGCGAAGGCCGTCCGCGCCGACGACCGGGTGCGCGTCGTCGTCATCGCCGGCGCCGGCGACCATTTCATGGCCGGCGGCGACGTCAAGGGATTCAAGGCGTTCTTCGAGGGCAAGCCGGACGAAAAGACGATCCGCGCCCACTTCGACGAAATGCTCGGCGTCGTCCACGGTTTCATCGCCGACATCCGCGAAATGCCGAAGCCGGTGGTGGCCGCGGTGCGCGGCGCCGTCGCCGGCGCCGGCGTCAGCCTGATGCTGGCCGCCGACATGGTGCTGGCGGCGGAGGATGCGTTCTTCACGCTCGCCTATAGCCATCTCGGCACGGTGCCGGACGCGGGCTCCAGCTACGCGCTTCCGCGGACGGTGGGCCTCAAGCGGGCGTTCGAGATCGCGCTCCTGGGCGACCGTTTCGATGCCAGGACGGCGCTCGCCCACGGCATGGTCAACCGCCTGGTTCCGGCAGCGCAGCTGGAGGCCGAGGTGGAGAAGCTCGCCAAGCGGCTGGCCGACGGCCCGCGCGTGGCGTACGCCCGCACCAAGGCGCTGCTGAACGGATCGTTCGGCCGCACGCTCAAGCAGCAGCTCGACGCGGAATCGGCGGCGTTCGCCGACTGCGCCGCGACCAAGGACTTCGCCGAAGGGGTGACGGCGTTCGTCGAGAAACGCTCGCCCCGCTTCATCGGTTCATAACGGAGGACAATCCAATGGCTCAGAAAAAGGCCGGCCCGCTGGCCGGCAAGGCGGCGATCGTCACCGGTTCCGCCCGCAACATCGGTCGCGCCACCGCGTTGGCGCTCGCCGCCGACGGCGCCAGCATCGTCGTCAACGCCGTTCAGGACAAGGCGGCCGCCAAGAAGGTCGCCGGCGAGGTCGAGGCGGCCGGTGGCAAGGCCATCGTGCAGATGGCCGACGTCACCGACCGCAAGGCGGTCGACGCGATGGTCAAGGCAGCGGTCAAGGCCTTCGGCGGCGTCGACATCCTGGTCTGCAACGCCTCGCAGCGCGGCCAGAAGCCGTTCCTGGAGATGACGTTCGAGGAATGGAGCAAAGTCGTCAACATCTCGCTCGACGGTTCGTTCCACTTGGCGCAAGCGTGCCTGCCGCACATGATCAAGAGGGGCTGGGGGCGGATCATCACGCTGGGCGGCATCTCGTGCCACATCGGCACCCCCAACCGGGTTCACAACCTAGTCTCCAAGGCAGGGCTGGTCGGCTTCACCCGCGGCGTCGCCATGGAATTCGCGGCACACAACATCACCGTCAACTGCATCTCGCCCGGCTTCATCAACACCGCGCGCCCGGCCTCGGCCGGCGCGCGGCCGACCCCGAAGGTGCAATCGCCGGTCGGGCGCATGGGCGAGCCGGCCGAGATCGCCGCCATGGTCCGCTATCTATGCACGCCCGAGGCCGCCTACATCACCGGCCAGACCCTGCACGTCAACGGCGGCATGTATCTGGGGAGCTAGAGGGCGGTTCAATTTACATCGCAGTCGTCATTCCCGCGCAAGCGGGAATCCAGTTCTTTCAGAGACCTGGACCCCCGCTTCCGCGGGGGTGACGATCTGAACGCATCTTGGATGCGTCAGCCGCGGATGCTCTTGATCAAGGTCAGCGTGCGGCGGGCGTGGTCGACCACCGGATAGTCGACGAAGAAGCCGTCGACGACGATCGAGGCCGAGCCGGCGGCCTCCGCCTTCTCGAAGGCGGCGACGATCTTCTCCGCCTTCGCCAACTCCTCGTCGCTGGGCGTGAACGCCCGGTTCACCGCCGCCACCTGGTCGGGATGGATGCACATCTTGCCCTGGAAGCCGAGGGTGCGGGCATGCTCCGCCGACTTGATCAGGCCGGCTTCGTCGCGGAAGTGGACCCAGACGGTATCGATCGGCGCCTCCAGGCCGGCCGCCCGCGACGCCAGCACGACGGCGGCACGGGCCGGCGTCAACTCCCATTCGTCGACGGTCAACAGCATGCCCAGATCCTTGGCAAGGTCGACGGCGCCAAAGCTGAGCCGCTGCGCCCGGGTGCCGGCGCCGGCGATGGCGGCGACCGCGGCCAGGCCCTTGGCGGTTTCGACGATCGGCAGCAAATCGACGGCGCCCGCGGCCATGCCGTGACGGCGCTCAAGGGCACCCAGGAGCTCGTCGGCGGCCTGGAGCTGCGCCGGCGATTCGACCTTCGGCACCATGACGCCGTCGAGCCACGGCCCGACCACGGCCTCCAGGTCGCCGGCGTGGAACTCCGTGTCGAAGGCGTTGACGCGCACGAAGCCGCGGCATTGGCGGGACCGTTTCAGGGCGGCGACGACGGCTGAGCGGGCGCCGACCTTCTCGGCCGCGGCGACGGCGTCCTCGAGATCCAGGATCGCCGCGTCGGCGCCGGCGGCGAACACCTTCTCCACCTTGCGCGGGTGATTGCCGGGCGCAAACAGGTACGTCCGGTGCGGGCCGTCGGTCATGGAAAACGGGAGGCTAGGATTGCGCCGGATTGATGATCCGGAGGATGTCTTCGGTGCTGATGCGGGCACCGTCGTTGAGGTCGGCGTCGCTCTCCCGGCTGTCGCCCCAGCAGGGCTCGCCGACGGGCGCTTCCCGATACCACGGCGTCGCCGGCGTCGATGCCGCCTGCTCGGCCGGCTTCCTCGACATCTGCCGCTCGTCGGCGGCGGCCACTCCCGGCAGGCCGAGGACGGCGATCAGCAAGGCAAAGCGGAGGATGGCGCGCATCGGCTCCCCGTCAGCTCATGGTCGAGATGGGCATCATACCCCGCCCCGCGCCACCTGTCACCACCGGGGTCCGTCCCAGACTGCGTCCTGGTCGAGCGGGAACACCGGGCGCGGCAGGTTCTTGAAGTCGAAGCGCGACAGCACCGGCGAGGTCAGCCCCGGGGCGTCGACCTCGATCACCTGGTCGGGCTTGAAGAACTCGTCGAA
>JACPJY010000393.1 GCA_016187325.1 Rhodospirillales bacterium
ACTTAGCAGGATCATTATACCGCTTATCCTTTGTTTCGCCCCATCGTTGCTGGCTGCAGAGACAAAAAACACGCTTGAGGCGCACTATTCGGAAGCGAACTATCCGAGTGCGGCGCAGTGTGCGGAATGCCATCAGCAGATCTATAACGAGTGGGCATCGTCCAATCATGCCTACGCGTCGATCTCGCCGATGTTCCATAAATTCGAACAGGCCATCAATGACCTCACCCAAGGGACGATCGGCGCGTTTTGCGTACGTTGTCACCAACAGGTCGGCACCCAGCGGGGCGAGGAGCGTCATCTGCCATTGTGGGACCGCAGTCGGGTGGCCAGCGAAGGCGTCACCTGCATAACCTGTCATCGCATCCAGGAGGAATACGGCAAAGTAAATGGTGAACGCAGCATCACCCCGGGCGATATTCATGTTCCGGTCGGCGGCATGATGCGCGACAGCGTTTTCAATAACGTTCTCGAGCGTAAGGGCGAGTTGAAGCTCGCGACCAGCTCCAAGGAGCGCGGGTCGAAGATTCACGCCGGTGTCTACAAGTTCGAGCAACTGGGACAATCCGAGTTCTGCGCGTCCTGCCACCAGGTGGCGGTCAATCTCGGCATCAAACTGGAAGTCGTATGGGAACAGTACAGGGATTCGCCCGCATTCCGGAACGGCGCGACCTGCCAGGATTGCCACATGGGCAAGGTCCCCGGCCGCGCCGAGGGCTATGAAACAGGCCCGTCCGCCATCGTCAACGGTGTTCCGATCAATCCCAACCGGCGCCACTCGAATCACGCATTCTACGGTCCCGGCTATCCAATCGCCCATCCGGGGATCTTCCCACACAACCCTGCAGCTGCGCGGTGGACGGTCCAGGAATGGCTGAAGTTCAACTATCGCGCCCGTTGGGGCGCGAAGGAGTTCGAATCGTCGATCGAAGATTACGCCGAAGCGTTCGGCCAACTCGATAGCGCGCTCGGAGGACTGGGCGGGAATGTCGCGTCGCTCGACGCGCTGACGACGCTCGAAGCGGCAATCGGTCGAGGTCACACCGCGTTCCGGCGTAAAGATGCGACGGAACGGCTGTCTTCGGCGGTCGAGGCCTTGGAAAGCGCCGTCGACGCGGGTGCTATCGATGGCAAGCTCGCGAACCTGCGCAAAGTTGCGAGTGCTCTTTCCGAGGCAGTCAAGGCCTCCAAGTCACCGCCGGCGCCGATGTCCTATCAACGCCTGCTCGTGGCGATCGAATCGATGGCCGCAACCGCGAAGGCAAAGGCAAGCGGATTCGCCAAAGCGCATGAAAATCTGGCCTCCGCATTCGAAGCCGTTACCGCCGCCAAGGACGACGACGTCCGCGCGGTTGCGGTCCAAAAGGCGGGGGTTGCCGTCGCCGCGTTGCGGAAGGCGATGCCGGCGGCCGATAACGCCTTCGCCGGCGAGGTCGCGGCGCTCAAGGCGTCGATGGGAGTCAACTTCCCGGCCGCCTGGTCCGACCCCGTCGACCGCGAAGAAGCTTGGGCGATCATCGAGAAAAATATCAAAAGCCTCCAGCAGAAGAAGGAACTGCGCCGTCAAGTGATGGAGAACGGCAGCCGGATCGACGGCCCGTTCTTCGCGTCCGAATTAAAGGCCGGCAATTCCCTCAAGTTCAAGTATATCGTGACCAACACGGATGACGGCCACAATCTTCCGTCCGGCTCACTGGGGGCGCAACCGGAAATCTGGCTGAACGTGGCGCTGATCGATCCCGACGGCAAAAACGTCTGGGAATCGGGCTATGTCGACAGCAACGGGGATTTTGCCGATCTGCACTCTCTCGATCTGGCAGCGGGCAAAATCGAGCATGATTCGCAGTTGTTCAACCTGCAGACCAAGTTCCTGACCACGAATGTCAAGGGAACGGACCGCGAAATGTATTTGCCGGTCAATTTCGACGTCGACCAGCTTCCCTTCCTCCGTCCGGCGGCCGTTCCAACCACGGTGCTGAACCATCCGCCGTTCGTGCGCATGGAGGGCCGTTCCCTGCCGCCGCTCGGTTCCCGTGACGCCGTCTACGAAGTGCCCGCCGATAAGATCACCAAGCAGGGCACGTACCGGCTGGCCGTGCGCCTCAGGAGCCGCGCCGAGCCGATCTATTTCATGCGTTTCGTGGGGGCGACGACAGAAATGGAAGAGGCCATGAACCAGTGGATGCTCGACATCCATCCATACACCGTCGAATTCCAGGTCAAGTGAGAGAAAAACAATGACCGCGTCAGGGGTTCCCGTATCGGTCCGACACGCAGGAGCCGCGTTCTCTTTCGCGGTGGTGCTTGCGGCGAGCGTTGTCTTGTCACAAGCGGTCTTCGCCGCGGAGGCGGGCGGGCCACGGCAAATGTCGAAAGAGGCGAAGCCCATTGATCAAGATCCCAAGGATTTTCGGCCGAGCCCCTCATATGAGGGAAAGCCGTATTCGCCAGAGGCACAGATCGATATCTACGGCGGTAAGCGGGCGATCGATGAACCGCGGCCGCTCCTGGAACTATTCCGCCCGATCTACGAGGAAGGGCCATTCCGTCCGGGTTCCGACATATTCGGCAAGAAGAACCTCACATTCCCCGCGTTCAGCATATTCGGTGATTGGCGGACGGCCATCGCCCATAACGACAATGGCAACAAGGAAATCGGGCAGATCGCCACGCGATTGAATCTCGACGTCGACCTCAAGCTGACGGCGACGGAGCGTCTGCACGGCTTCTTCCGGCCAATCGACAAGAACGGGAAATTCACCCGCTACGAATTCTTCGGTGACGATCGCAAACAGGGCGACTTCATCCTGGACGGTAACATCGAAACGCTGTTCTTCGAAGGCGATGTGGGGGCCATGGTTTCCGGCCTCACGGGCAAGGACGCCAAGTTCGACCTTCCGATCGCGGCTGGCCTGACGCCGTTCTTGTTCCAGAACGGCATCTGGGTCGAAGATGCCTTCGTCGGCGGCGGCGCGAGCCTGGTGGCGAAGAACAGCAGATTGTTCGATATCTCGAACATGGATGTGACGATATTTGGCGGCTTCGACAAGGTGACGTCCCCCGCCATCAAGAACGGCGACGGAACCCTGAACGACGACGATCTATCCGTCTTCGGTATCGCCACCTTCATCGAAGCCAACCTGGGATATTGGGAGGCAGGCTACGGCGCCATCAGAGGACGCAACAACTTTGCCAATGACGGCTATCAGAGCCTTACGCTCGCCTTTACGCGCCGTTACGGCGGCTGGCTCTCCAACAGCCTCAGGACTATCTGGACCTTCGGTCAGGATCGCGATCGCGGTCGGCAACAAACCGCCGACGGCATCATTTTCCTCGCCGAGAATTCTTTTGTTACCTCAAAGCCTTCGACGCTGGTGCCGTATCTCAACCTGTGGGTCGGTCTCGACCGGCCGCAACCGCTGGCGGACGACACCGGCATACTGAAGAACACCGGCATCAATTTCGAAACCGACGCGTTGACCGGGTTTCCGAAGCTCGACGACACGGGACACGACACCTACGGCGGCGCGCTCGGCATCCAATACCTGTTCAACCTGGACAAGCAACTCGTGTTCGAAGTCGCGACCGTGCAGATCCTGGGCGACGTCAATGAAAAGGGCCGCGCCGCGATCGACGATCAATACGGTTTTGGCGTTCGCTACCAGCATCCAATCGGCCCCGCATGGATCGCCCGCGCCGACGCCATGTACGGGATTTTGAAAAGTGCGGACGATATACGCGGCATTCGGTTCGAGCTGCGCAGGAAATTCTGACACTTGCCGTGAAACATAAGGCAAGCCGGTCTTGAGGAGATAGAGAATGACCAACGCAATCCAGTTGTTCGCCGTACTGATCCTGGCGTTGAGTTTCGGATATTGCGTCTACGTATTGGCTCAAAACCTCTGGTTGAACGTTCAGTTTGCTCAACGTCAGGACAGCGAGCGTGAATATCTCCGCGCCCGGACCCAGGAAATCGTTAATCGCAACCGCATCCGCCGCGCAAAGGAGGAGGGCGCATGGAACGGTTATCGAAAATTCCGGGTATCGAAAAAGGTCAATGAGGCGAAGGACATTTGCTCCTTCTATCTAACACCGCATGACGGCCGTTCCGTGCCGCCGTTCGAGCCCGGGCAGTTCCTGACATTCCAACTTCACATCCCCGATCAGCCGAAACCGACCATTCGCTGCTACAGCCTCTCGGACGCGCCGCATCCGGATCAATATCGGGTCACCATCAAACGCATACCACCGCCACGGGACAAGCCGGGCGCGCCGGCGGGACTTTCGTCGGGATACTTCCACGACATGGTGGAGGAAGGCAGCATCCTCGACGTGCGAGCGCCGAGTGGCCATTTCTTTCTCGATGCGACGCGACAGACCCCGGTCGTGCTCATCGGCGGCGGCATCGGCCTGACCCCCGTGCTGAGCATGCTGAACTACATCGTCGATACGGGCGCCCGCCGCGAAACCTGGTTTTTCTACGGAGTTCGCAACGGTGAAGAGCATGCCATGAAAGAGCATCTCCAGCGCATCAGCGAAGGGCACGAGAACATTAAAATCGTTGCCGTCTATTCCGATCCCCGCAAGGGATTGGACGTCGATGGCGGCGATTTTACGTACAGCGGGCACGTGAGCGTTGACCTCTTCAAGAAGCTGCTGCCCTCCAACAACTACGATTTCTACTTCTGCGGTCCGCCGCCGATGATGAACGCGCTGTTCGAGGGCTTGCGGGATTGGGGCGTGCCGGAAAAGCACATCCATTACGAGGCGTTTGGTCCGGCGACCGTTTCGAAGAAGAAAGAAGCCGATAAGGCGGCGCACTTGGCACCCGCCGCGACCGAAACAGCCGCGGCAATCCAAGTGACTTTCTCCCGAAGCGGCAAAACCGTCGCCTGGAAGCCCGACGTGGGCTCTCTGCTCGAGTTCGCCGAGGCGAATGGAATTGCCATAGATTCCGGCTGCAGGGCGGGTAACTGCGGGACTTGCAAGACGGCGCTCAATTCGGGTGAAGTCGAATACCTCTCGGAACCGGGCGAAATGCCCGATGCCGGATCTTGTCTCACTTGCATATCGGTCCCGAAGAATTCGGTGACGCTCGACGCCTGATCGCCGGGGCGCGAAGAAAACCGGACACACTAACTAGACAACGACGAGCGCCGTCAGCAATTCGGATTCTACCGCGGTCGGGTTCAGCAAAATCCATCGCCTAGCAGCTTAGCTGACGGTGGCGCATGCTGACCAGCCGTTCACCGCTTGCCGGCCGCGAACGAAATCTGGTGGTCGCTCCAGGTCACCGTGACGGCGAGCTGCTGGCCCTTGTCGACTGCGATTTCGCGCTCGAAGAACTGCACCGCCTGACCCCAATGGGTGCGGCCCAGGGCACCGGCGCGACGGCGGTTGCGTCCGCCGCGCCGACGGCCCAAGATTGGCACGACGCGCAACCGGCGAAAGGACGATCCATGCGCCTGCAACTTTGCACTTGGCCCGAGGTCGCGGCCTATCTGAAGAAATCCACCGGCATCATCATGCCCATCGGCTCGACCGAGCAGCACGGGCCAACCGGCTTCATCGGCACCGACGCGCTGTGCCCGGAGTTGATCGCCGACGGCATCGCCAAGAAGATCGACGTTTTGGTGGCGCCGACCATCTCCATCGGCATGGCCCAGCATCACCTGGGGTTTCCGGGCTCGGTGACGCTCCGGCCGTCGACCTTGATCGCGGTGGTCTGCGACGTGGTCAAGTCGCTGACCTGCCACGGCTTCGACCGCTTCTTCTTCATCAACGGCCACGGCGGCAACATCCCGACGCTTAACGCTGCGTTCTCCGAAATCTACGCCGAGACCAGCTTCAGGGACGGCGGCGGCAATCGCGCCGGCGTGCGCTGCATGCTGAAGAACTGGTGGATCCTGCCGAGCGTGCTCGAGATCGACGCCAAGGAATTCGGCGATGCCGAGGGCCGGCACGCGACGCCGGGGGAGGTGTCGCTGACCTATTTCGGTTATCCTAAGGACGCCAAGCGGGTGGCGCGCAAGAAACTGACCCCGAAGCGGGCACCGGACGGGCCGATTTACGACGCCGACGACTACCGCCGGCGCTTCCCCGACGGCCGCATCGCCTCCGATCCGACGCTGGCTTCGGGCAAGATCGGCAGGCGGCTCCATAAGGCGGCGGTCGACGAACTCACCGATGCCTATCAGGCGTTCCTGAAGGAGAAATGACTGGTAGGCCGGCGGCTACCTCTTCGGCAGCACGGCCTCGATAGCTGCCCGGAGGCGCGGCGCGTCGGGTTCGGTGGGAGTCGAGAACCAGTCGACCAGCCGCCCGTCCGGGGCGACCAAGTACTTGTGGAAGTTCCATTTCGGTGCCGCCAGGGCGCCGAGCTGGTCGGCCGCCCACTTATAGAACGGGTGCGCGTTTGAGCCCTTGACCACGACCTTCTCGGTCATCGGAAAGTCGACAGAGAAATTGACCTCGCAGAACTTCTTGATGTCGGCGTTTGAGCCGGGCTCCTGGCCGCCGAAGTCGTTCGACGGCACGCCGAGCACCACCAGGCCGCGGTCGCGGTACGCCTGCCACAGCGCCTGCAGGCCCTCGTACTGGGGCGTAAAGCCGCACCGGGACGCCGTATTAACCACCAGCACCGCCTTGCCCTTGAATTTGGCCAGCGGCAGCGCGCCGCCCTCGATGGCGGTGAAGCGGAAGTCATGGGCATTGGCGGCGTTGGCGGCGGCCATGGGTGCTCCGGCGACGGCGGCGATGGCAACGGCGAACACGAAAGCGAGGGAACGCAAACATCCGGCCATGGCGGCACCCTTTCTTTCTCCGTCGATCGCGAATTTAGGGCGACGATTATAACGGACTTCCGGCGCGCCTGCACGGCCCGGCGAAACCCGAAAAATAACCGGGGCCGGACGGATCCGGGCCCCGGCGGTCAACAGGCGGGAAGGGACTCAGTAGGTCTTGTAGGGCAGGAACTTGCCGTTCAGCGTCACGACGACGCGGTCGCCCTTCGGGTCGGCGGCGCGCTTGATGTCCATGGAGAAGTCGATGGCGCTCATGATACCGTCGCCGAATTCCTCCTCGATCAGCGCCTTGATGGTGGTGCCGTACACCTGGATCAGCTCGTAGAAACGGTAGACCAGAGCGTCGGTCGGCACCGTCTGGCCGAGCGAGCCGCGATAGGGCACGGTCATCAGGAGCCCGATCTCCTCGTCGCCGAAGTTCATGCCGAGCGCGTTGCCAGCGGCCTCGGCCTGCTTCTTGGTCATCGACATCTGGCCCATCAGGGCGGCGGTCGTCCATTCTTTCGACTGGCCGACCTTTTTCGCCACCTCGGACCACCTGATGCCCTTCAGGGTCTTGGTGGCGATGATCTTTTCCGTCAGTTCTACGCGAGTCATGGGTAGGTACCTCCTTTGGTATGGTCCGGCGTCCACCTAGCTCAGGCGGACGCCTGGATGGTCTCACCGTCGGTGTTGCCGTCTGCCGCTCGCTCCGCCGGGCTTTGCAGGACCGCTAGCCGGCTCAACCCCGGGCGGACGACGGGCGGATGGCGCGGGTCGTAATCACTGGAGGAAAGCTCCTTCTCGAACTCCGTCGAACGGTTAACCAGGAATTCGATCAGGTGATTGCGGATCGGGTAGTAGTGCGGATGCCGGTGCATGTCGTGGCGGGTGCGGCTGCGCGGCATGGTGTTCTCGACGATCTCGCAGATCTTGGCGTGCGGGCCGTTGGTCATCAGGATGATCTTGTCGGCCAGCAGCATCGCCTCGTCGATGTCGTGGGTGATCATGAACACGGTTTGGCTGGTGGCAGCGCAGATGCTCAGGAGCTCGTCCTGCAGGCTGCCGCGAGTCAACGCGTCGAGGGCGCTGAACGGCTCATCGAGCAGCATGATCTTGGGCTCGATGGCAAACGCACGGGCGATGCCGACGCGCTGCTTCATGCCGCCCGAAAGCTGCGACGGCTTCTTATCCTCGGCGCCGGTCAGCCGAACCAGGTCTATGTACTTCTGGCAATGCGCACGGACCTTGGTCTTTGACCATTCGGGCCAGCGCGACCTGACGGCGAAGGCGATATTGGCGAACGCGGTCATCCACGGCATCAGGGCGTGGCTCTGGAACACCACGGCGCGGTCGAGGCTCGGGCCGGTGACTTCCTCGTGGTCGACGATGATGCCGCCGGCGGAGGGCGCGTCGAGGCCAGCAAGAATGTTGAGAAGCGTCGTCTTGCCGCAGCCCGAATGCCCGATCAGGCACACGAACTCGCCGCGGTCGACCTTGTACCAGACGTCCTCGAACACCGTCACCTCGCCACTGCCGTTAGCGGACGGGAACGAACGGCGCAGCCCTTCGATGCTGATCTGTGTATCGGTGATCATCGGGAGTTCCCTATTCGACGTAGGTGACGAGCTTGGTGAAGAACGCCAGCACCTGGTCGAGCAGCATGCCGATCAAGCCGATGAAGACGATGGCGGCGATGACGTTAGTGATCGAGAGGTTGTTCCACTCGTTCCACACGAAGTAGCCGATACCAGTGCCGCCGACCAGCATCTCGGCGGCGACGATCACCAGCCAGGCGATGCCGATGGAGATGCGCATGCCGGTCATGATGGTCGGCCCGGCGGCCGGAAGAATTACCCTGAGCGCCGTGCGCAGGCGACCGACCTCGAGGGTGCGGGCGACATTTAACCACTCGCGGCGCACCGAAGCGACGCCAAAGGCAGTATTGATCAACATCGGCCAAACCGAGCAGATGTAGATGACGAACACCGACGAGATGGTCGAATCCTTGATGGTGTAAAGCGCCAGCGGCATCCACGCCAGCGGCGACACCGGCTTGAGCACCTGGATGAACGGGTCGAGCGCCTTGTAGAACAGCGGCGACATGCCGATCAGGAACCCCAGCGGCACGGCCATCAGCACGGCTAGCAGGAAGCCGACCGCAACGCGGGCGATCGAGTAGCCGAGCTGGATGCCGACGCCCTTGTCGTTGGGGCCCTTATCGTAGAACGGGTTTAGCACGTGTTCCCAGAGCTGGCCGCCGACTTTCAACGGCCCCGGCATTGCCGAGGCGCCCTTGGCGGTCGCTCCCATCAGGGCCGCGTACTCGGGGCTCATGGTTGCCGCTCCGCCGTGGCCGCCGACGGAGAGTTCCCAAGTGGCGGTAAACGCGAAGAAGATGAATACCGTCAAAACAGCGGCGCGCCAGCGAAGCGACAAGCTCATGAGGAATCTTCCTAGACCCGGGTGATGGCGAACGACTTGGCGTAGGCTTCCGGTTTCGCCGGATCGAACTCCTTGCCCATGATCGAGTACTTGGCATAGGTCGCCTTCGGCGCCGGAATGCCCATATCGGCCATCACCTTCTGGGCGTCGGTGGCGAGGTAGACCTCCTCGGCGACCTTCTTGTAGTCGATGTCGCCCTTGACATAGCCCCAGCGCTTCATCTGGGTCAGGATCCACACCGCCATCGAGTGCCACGGGAATGGATCGAAATCGATCCGGTCGGGCACATTGCGCACGTTGCCGAGACCGTCGGCGAAGACGCCGGTCAGCACCTGCTCAACCACTGTAACCGGCTGGTTCAGGTAGTTCTTCGGCGCGATGGCGGCCGCGATTTCCTTGCGATTCGACTTGTTGGCCGCGTAGTGGGTGGCGTCGATCACCGCCTTGAACAACGCCAGGAAGGTGTTCGGGTTCTCGTGGATGAACTTGCGGCTGGCGGCGAAGGCACAGCATGGGTGCTTGTCCCAGATGTCTTTGGTCAGCTTGTGGATGAACCCAACGCCATCGTAGACCGCGCGCTGATTGAATGGATCGGGCGACAGATAGCCATCGACGTTGTCGGCGCGCAGGTTTGCCACCATCTCCGGCGGCGGCAGGACGCGGATCTGGATGTCCTTGTCCGGATCGATGCCGTGCTCGGCGACGTAGTAGCGGAGCAGGAAGTTGTGCATCGAGTACTCGAACGGCACCGCGAATTTGAAGCCCTTCCACTTCCGAGGATCGTTTTTGTCCTTGTGCTTCATGGCCAGCGTGATCGCCTGGCCGTTGATGTTCTCGACGGCCGGCATGGTCCACGGATTCGGGGTCGAGCCGGCGCCGAGCGTAATGGCGAGCGGCATCGGCGTCAGCATGTGGGCGGCGTCGTATTCGCCGGACAGCGACTTGTCGCGGGAAACAGCCCAACCGGCGGTCTTGATGACGTCGACGTCGAGCCCGTACTTCTTATAAAAGCCGAGCGGGTGCGCCATGATGATCGGCGTGGCGCAGGTGATCGGAACGAAGCCGACCTTGAGCTTGGTCTTCTCGAGCTTGCCTGTGGTCTCGGCCGCCAGTGCCTTGGCGGCCTCAAGCGGGAAGACCTGCGAGATGGCGGCCAGCGCCGTACCCGAGCCAACCGCCTGCAGGAACCGACGGCGATTGACGTCAGTGCCGAAGATGCCCTTCATCACTGCCGATTCGACGACGCGGGCCATCGACTCCTCGGTGCTACCGCTGTCGGGCTCGGCCTGGCGCGCGAGCTGGGTTTCGTGGCTTTGGCTGCGGCTTTTGGCCGCCGCCTGATTGTGCTCTTCGAGCGATCCGTGCATGCCGCACGGGCAGCCGCTCCACAGGGTCTTCTTCGGGTCGAACGGGTCGGAAAACGCGCCCATGACTTTTTGCTCCAATCTGCAAAAGGCGTCCTCCCACCGGTGCCATACCGATGCACCGCTTGGAGGACGCCTTTGTCCGGTTGCCGGGCCGCCATTGGCCCGAAATGAAATGGCCAGGAAACCGCCGTTGATCCCTTGGCCGGTTGAATGTCACCGCCGACGCGCCGCCCTTGGCGCGGCGGAAGCCGTCAGCCGAGCAGTTCCTCGGCCTCGATAATCGAGACCGCGAGTTGCCCGAGCCGCAGGTTTTTGTTCATTGCCGCTTGGCGCATGAACTTGTAGGCCGCGTCCTCGTCGAGGCCGCGCTGTTTCATGATGATTCCCTTGGCGCGCTCGATCAGCTTGCGCTCGGCAAGCGCGGTGGCGGCACGGTCGCGTTCTTGCAGCAACCGGCTGGTTTCGCCGAATTGCGCCATCGCCACGTCGATGGCGGACGCCAGTCGTTCGCGGCTGGCCCGGCCGGGGATCAGCGCGCTGACCCCGGC